>DASZYM010000072.1:0-3188 GCA_035545355.1 Dongiaceae bacterium | reverse complement strand
CTCGATCACCTTAGTGCCAGGCCTCTTTCCCCAGGCCACGCACGTCTTTTTAAATGGCCGCGAGGTTTACGGTGAGGAGCGCCGCTCCGTGGAACTCCATATCCTTCTCGTTTTCCTTCCAATCGCGGGCTTTTTCCTCGTCTGGTATGGACGCCGGCTGTTGCCGAACAGCCCCTTCGACTTCCTTGAGTTTGGCCCCCGGGGTTTGACGGTTGGCGGCATCTTGGGGCGAAGGCATATTGCCTGGGAGGACATAGCCGGCTTCACCGTAGGGGTGATTCTGTTGAATCCGCCGATCATCTGGGTAAAGGCCGAGCCGTGTTCTGCGGACCTTCAACCACTTCGATTTACGATGGGTGGCTACGTAGGCGAGACTCTGTTTTCCTTTGGACGCACCCGTACCCGCGTCGTCGCCGAGTGGTTGGACCGAGTTCGGGAAGCCTATACCTTCGACAACATGGTTCGCTCACTCCCGCCGCCGCCAGAGGCATTCGTTGGCCGGATCATTCGGCACGCCCAAGACGACGGCAGCCGCAGCTCTAGCGTGATCGAGCGCTAGCATTGATGGTCCAGAACGACCCATCCGCGCGGCCCGGCTTCTTCCTGCCTCGCGCGCGCCTCTACCTCGCGCCGGCGATCGGCCTCGCGGTCTATGCCGTGCTGCATATCCCGTCGATCGCCACGGCTTTCGCCGGCCAGCCCCTGAAGCCGGCTCTGGCCTGGATCGCGACCACGGTCGCCTATCTCGTCCCGACGGTCTGGATGATGCAGCGGCACGGCGATCTCAAGCGCATGCGCGCTCGCGCCGCTGCGGTCGATATCGGGCTCGGCGAGAACATCACCATCGCGGTCCTGGCCGGCGCTTTCAGCCTGTTTGCGGTGGCGATCGTGCTGGAAGGCGCGAAGAACGTCACCGGCACGGAACGCGTGGTCGATCTCGCCGTCGGCGCCTTCACGGTGTTCATCTCCTGGACCACGCTGCATGTGATCTATGCGGTGCATTACGCGCATATCTATTACGACCCGAGCGAGCGCAAGGACGGCGGGAAAGTGCGCGGCGGCCTCGAATTTCCCGGCACCAAGGAGCCCGACTATTGGGACTTCGTCTATTTCTCCTTCGTCATCGGCATGACCTGCCAGGTCTCCGACGTACAGATCACCGCGCGCCATCTGCGGCACCTCGCGACCGCGCACGGCATCATCTCGTTCTTCTACAACACCGTCGTGGTCGCGCTGGCGGTGAACGTGGTGGCGGGGACGGGGGGATGAGGCCGCATCGCACGCTGCTCATCGCCATCTTCGCGCTGTCCGCTTTCATGGTCGTCGCGGCCCGTGCCGATTCCACTCCCACGACCGACACATCCGGCGGCGGCGATCTTGCGCGCTGCCAGGATGCGGCGCGGCGCCAGGACGGCGATGCGGCGATCGCGCTCTGCGGCGCCGTGATCGGAGCCGGCTCGGCCTCCGACGACGACAAGGCGCATGCCTATTCCACCCGCGGCATGGCCTATCTCGCGCAGGCCGATTTCGACCATGCCCTGGACGACCTCAACCAGGCGCTGAAGCTCAAGCCCGATGTCGCCGCGCTCTACAAGCTCAGGAGCCAGGTCTATGTCGCCCAGGGCGATTTCAGCCATGCGGTCGACGACCTGACGGAAGCGGTCAAGCGCGCCCCCGACCAGGCGCTGCTCTACAGCGCCCGCGGCGATGCCTATGAGGGTCTCGGCGACGTCGATCACGCCGTCGCCGATCATGTCCAGGCGATCCGCCTCTCCCGATGCGGTACCGGCAGCCCGCTGGATCAGCCCGATCCCACTTGCCCGCAGATCCATGACGGCGTCGCCGCCTATCTTTCCGGCGACAACGCCGCCGCGATCGCCGCTTTCGACAAGGCCTGGCAGCAGGACGGCAAGGATCTCCATCTGCTGCTCTGGCTTGCCCTGGCGCGCCAGCGCGATCGCCAGGACGCCACCACGCCGCTCGACGCCGCGATCGCGAATGTCGATCTCGGCCCCTGGCCCGGTCCGCTGGTGCGCTATTTCCTCGGCCGCCTTCCCGCCGACCAGCTCCAGGCGGCGGCGCAGGACCAGGATCCCGCGACCGCGATCCAGCAGGCCTGCGATCTCGATTTCTATGTGGCCTCGCGCGCGCTGATCGACGGCCGCGCCTCGGCCGCGGCGGCCGGCTTCGCCGCGGCGAGCCAGGCCTGTCCGCCGACCCGGGTCGAGTTCGAAGCCTCGAAGGTCGGGCGCCTCGTCGCCGCGCAGCCGATCTCGGCGCAGATGGCCCAGGACATGAGCGCCTGTTCCGCCGTCAGTGATGCCGGCACCGATCCCGACAGCATCGTCGAGTTCTGCGATTCCGCGCTGAAGGATCCCGACATGCCGGATGCCTGGCAGTTCAACGCGCTGGTCATGAGCGCCGCCGCCAGCCATCGCCTGGGCGACGACGCGAAGGCGGCGGCCGATCTCGACAGCGCCATCGCGCTCCGCCCGGGTTCGCCCGACGCTTATCGCCGCCGCGGGATCTACCGCATGGCGACCGGCGATACCAAGGCCGGCCTCGCCGATTTCGACCATGCGATCGCGCTCAATCCGGAGCTGATGGAAGCGCGCATGAGCCGCGGCTGGGCCCTGGCCGACCGCGAGGACTGGGACGCGGCGACCGCCGACTTCACCGATGCGATCAAGATCGATCCCTACAATCCGCGGCTCTATGTGTCGCGCGGCGTCGTCGCCTTCCTCGCCGGCGACGACCAGCATGCCGTCGAGAATTTCGGCCGCGCCATCGACGTCGCGCCGCAGGGCGCGCCTTATGCGCTGCTCTGGATGAAGCTCGCCGTGCTGCGCAGCCATCGCGACGATGGCGGCCGGCTGAAGACCGGCGCTACCGCACTCGATCTCGCCCAATGGCCCGGCCCGGTCCTGCGGTTCCTCGACGGCAAGATCACCGCGCCCGATCTCGCATCCGCCGCCGGCGATCCCGACGCCAATCCGGGCCAGGCCTGCGAAGCCGCCTTCTATCCCGGCGTCGCGGCCCTGATCGCCGGCAAGAGCGACGACGCAAAGACCGGCCTGACACGCGCCAAGGCCACCTGCGCCGACGCCTCCGTCGAATACGCCGCCGCGACGATCATGCTGCGGAAGATGTGAAGCACGCGCTGGATCGGTCGTCAGCGCAAATTCTGT
>DASZYM010000071.1:0-1661 GCA_035545355.1 Dongiaceae bacterium | reverse complement strand
AGCGCGACATCGTCTGCAGCAACCATCGCGGCCACGGCCATTTCCTCGCCTTCGGCGGCGCGGCCAAGCCTCTGATCGCCGAGATCATGGGCGATCCCTCCGGCATTTGCGGCGGCATCGGCGGCAGCCAGCATATCCAGTTCGGCAACTTCTATTCCAACGGCATCCTCGGCGGCATGTCGCCGGTCGCAGCCGGCATGGCGCTGGCCGAGAAGCGCAAGGGCAGCGGCGCGGTCGTTGTGCAGTTCTTAGGCGACGGCGCGCTCGCGGAAGGCATCGTCAGCGAAGCGTTCAACATGGCGGCGCTCTGGTCGCTTCCGATCCTCTTCGTGGTCGAGAGCAACGGCTTCGCCCAGAGCACGCCGACGGCGCTGGAGCATGCCGGCAATCTCTCCCAGCGCGGCGCCTCCTATGGCATCCCGATCGCCGAGCTCGACGGCAACGACGTGCTCGGCGTGCATCAGGCGGCGGTCGCGGCGGTGCGCGAAACCCAGGCCGGCGGTGGTCCGCGCATCCTCTTCATGAACACCTACCGTCTCGGCCCCCACAGCAAGGGCGACGATCCGCGCGACCCGCAGGAGATCGCCCGCCATGCCGAGGTCGCGCCGATCCGCCGCGCCCGCGCCGGGCTCGACGCCGAATGGTGCGATGCCGTGGATAGGAAGATCGCCTCGGAGGTCGCCCAGATCGTCGGCGAGATCCGCAACGCCCGGGTGGCCGCGCAATGAACGCGCCGGTCACGACACCGATCACCTATGCGAAGGCGCTGAACGCCGCCTTGATCGCGATGATGCGCGAGGACGAGCGCGTGCATTTCCTGGGCGAGGACATCCTCGATCCCTATGGCGGCGCCTTCAAGATCTCCAAGGGGTTGTCCACCGCCTATCCCGACCGCGTCATCACCACGCCGATCTCCGAGGCCGGGTTCACCGGGTTGGCGACCGGCATGGCCCTGCGCGGGCTGCGGCCGATCGTGGAGATCATGTTCGGCGATTTTCTCGCCATCGCCGCGGACCAGATCGTCAATCACATGGCGAAGTTCGTCACCATGTACGGGCGCACCATCGAGGTGCCGATCGTGGTCCGCACGCCGATGGGCGGCGGTCGCGGCTATGGTGCGACCCACAGCCAGAGCCTGGAGAAGCTGTTCTTCGGCACCCCGAATCTGATGGTGGTGGCGCCGTCGCATGCGCACGACCCGGGCAGGCTGCTGCGCGATGCCGTGGCGCTGGCGCGGCCGGTGCTCTACATCGAGCACAAGATGCTCTATCCCGAGAGCCTGCTGGAGAGCGGCGGCTCCCTGACCGTCGAGACCCTGAGCGGCGATCCCTTCCCGACAGTTCTGATGAAAAATTTCAGCCGCGGCGCCGCCGACGTATTGATCGTCGCCTATGGCGGCATGAGCCGGCTGCTGGCGCCCCTCGCTCGGCAGATGGCGGATGAGGAGATCAACCTCGCCATCGTGCTGCCGTCCTGCCTGTCGCCGCTCGCCGTCGATCCGATCCTGCCGCTTGCTGCCGAGTGCGGCCGGGTACTGGTGGTGGAGGAGGGGACTTCCGGTTTCGACTGGGGCGCCGAGGTCGCGGCGCAGATCTATGCCGGCGCCTATCGCCGACTCAAGGCCCCGATCGCGCGCCTTGCCTCTCGGCCCGAGATCATCC
>DASZYM010000070.1:0-11101 GCA_035545355.1 Dongiaceae bacterium | reverse complement strand
CGGGTTCCGGGTCGAATCGAAACTGGCCAAATTATCGGGCGTGCAGCAGGAGATGCAGGTCTTCTCGATCCAGAACGGACAGTAAAGCCAAGACGCGTCACGCCCCGAGGGCTGCCGTCCGGTTCCGCTTGCCTTCATCGCGCGCTCTGCTAAAGCGCTGCCATGGACTCCGCCTTCCTCGACAAACCGATCCTGATCGTCGGCCTGAAGGACGCCGTCTGGCGCGCGGCCGACGGCGCGGTCCGCCATGTCGCGCATAACGACGTGCTGCGCCTCGCCCACGCGACACCGCCTTTGCTCTGCCATCTGCCCGCGGTCTGCCGGCGGTTGCGGGTCGAGCGCTTCCCGGCTTTCGACCTGCTGGAGCTCTACGCCTTCGTGCGGCCGGCGAGCTTCTGCTTGCCGACCCCGGGCGGGCTGGCGCAGGCGCTGGGTCTGCTGCCGCCCGGCCCCGGCCATGTCCTCAGCGCCGATCGCCAGGCGGAGCTGCTGCGCGACTGCGCCCGCGTACTGCTGACCGAGCTCGGCGCCATCGATCGCAAGCGCTGGCGCACCCGCGGCATCGCCGAGACCATGGCGCGCCATGGCTGGATCTGGGGCGAGGCCGTGCTCGCGGCCTTGCCGGTGCTGGACAGCCGCGCGGTGCCGGGAGTCGCGGTCTGGGAGGACTTGCCCGAATGGCAGGAGACGGCGCCGCAGCCCCAGGCCGACAGCATCCCCGTCACCGCCCATGAGACGCGCGATCGTCTGCGCGCGCTGCTCGGCACCGATTCCGAGGACCGGCCGAGCCAGGCGGATTATGCGAGCGCGCTGGTGCCGGCCTTCGCGCCGCGCGAGGCGCAATACGAACCCAACATCGTGCTCGCCGAGGCGGGGACCGGCGTCGGCAAGACCCTGGGCTATATCGCGCCGTCCGGCCTCTGGGCGGAGAAGAACAAGGGCCCGGTCTGGATCAGCACCTTCACCCGGCATCTGCAGCACCAGATCGACGGCGAACTGGATCGGCTCTATGCCAATCCGGCGCTCAAGGCCGAGAAGGTCGTCATCCGCAAGGGCCGCGAGAACTATCTCTGCCTGCTGAATCTGGCGGAGCTTGCCGGCGAGCTCGGACAGCGGCTGCTGGATGCCGTTGCCTTCGGCCTGATGGCGCGCTGGGCGATGGAGACCCGCGACGGCGATCTCGCCGGCGGCGATCTGCCGGGCTGGCTGCCCGACATCCTCGGCGCCGGCCGCACCATCGGCCTCGCCGACCGCCGCGGCGAATGCGTCTATTCCGCCTGTCCGAATTACGGCAAATGCTTCATCGAGCGCAGCGTGCGCCGCGCGCGCAAGGCGGAGATCGTCATCGCCAATCATGCGCTGGTGATGATCCAGGCGGCACTCGGTCCCGAAGAACAGACCCTGCCGACGCGCTATGTGTTCGACGAGGGCCATCATCTCTTCTCCGCCGTCGATTCCGCCTTCGCCGCGCATCTCTCGGGACAGGAGGCCTTCGATCTCCGCCGCTGGCTGATCGGCAGCGAAGGCGGCCGGCGCAGCCGCGCGCGCGGCTTGCGGCGGCGCATCGAGGATCTGGTGCTCGACGATGCCGAGGCGCTACGGCTTCTCGAAGAGATCATGCTGGCGGCCCGTGCGCTTCCGGGCGAAGGCTGGCATCAGCGCATCGCCGACGGCCTGCCCGGCTCGCCGAGCGAGGCCTTCCTCGGCATGGTGCGATTGCAGGTGCTGGCGCGCGCACCCGAGGACCGCGCCGGCTACAGTTTGGAATGCGCGACCCAGCCGATCGACCCGCGGGTGCTCGAAGCGGCGACCGCGCTCGACCGCGCGCTCAGGAACCTGCAGCAGCCGATGCGGGCGCTGGCGCAGCAACTGGCCAAGCGCCTCGAAAGCGACGCCGACGTGCTCGACAGCCCGATGCGCCTGCGGCTGGAGGCGATGTCACGCGGCATCGCGCGCCGCGCCGAGATGGAGATCGCCTATTGGCGCGACATGCTGACCTCGCTCCACGGCGAGACGCCGCCGGATTTCGTCGACTGGCTGGCGCTCGAGCGCATCGACGGGCGCGAGATCGATGTCGGCCTCTATCGCCATTGGAAGGATCCGATGCGCCCCTTCGCCGACGTGGTGGCGAAGCCGGCGCATGGCATCGTCGTCACCTCGGCGACCCTGACCGACGGCACCGGCACCGCGGAATCCTGGGACGGCGCCGAGGCGCGCACCGGCGCGCGGCATCTGCCCAGGCCCGCCTTCCGCGTCCGCGTGCCGTCGCCCTTCGACTATGCGGCGCAGACCCGGGTCATGATCGTGACCGATCTCGCCCGCGACGACATGGACCAGATCGCCTCGGCCTATCGCGCGCTCTTCCTCGCGGCCAAAGGCGGGGCGCTCGGCCTCTTCACCGCGATCTCGCGTTTGCGCGCCGTGCATCGCCGCATCGCGCCCGCATTGGAGCAGGCCGGCATCGATCTCCTGGCGCAGCATGTCGATGCCATCAACACCGCGACTCTGATCGACATCTTCCGCGGCGAGGAGGATGCCTGCCTGTTGGGCACCGATGCGGTCAGGGACGGGGTCGATGTGCCCGGCCGCGCGCTGCGCCTGATGGTGTTCGACCGGGTGCCCTGGCCGCGGCCGGACATCCTGCACAAGGCGCGCAAGGAGGCCTTCGGCGGCGCGGAGTTCGAAGACCAGCTCACCCGGCTGAAGCTCAAGCAGGCTTTCGGCCGTCTCATCCGGCGGGCCGACGATCGCGGCGTCTTCGTCCTGCTGGACAAGGCGATGCCGTCGCGGCTGCTCGGCGCCTTCCCGGAGGGGGTCGCCGTCCAGCGGATCGGCCTGAAGCAGGCAATCGCGCTGACCGCCGAGTTTCTGCAGGGGATTCCGGCCGAAGCCACACATATGTAGGCATTCTAAGTAGTTATCCGGACCCGCTCTCTTGACGCATTTAGTGGGAAGTTAAGGGGGTCGGCGTCATTTTTCCGTCATGTTTTGCGACACCCAAAGGGAGGCGGCCGCCGGGGCGAAACCCGGCACCGGTCGTTGCGCATGACGGAACGGATGATCCAGAGATTGCACCGGAACCGGGGGAGGGTCGTCGCATATGCGGCCTATGCCCTCACCATGACGGCCGCCGCTTGCGGCCTGTGGATCCTCGGCGCGCGCGAATATCAGACCCGTCTCGATCGTTTCGCGCATGAGCTCGCCGATGTGACCGGAAGCACCACGATGCTGGTGACCGACTCCATCGATCACGTCGATCTCCTGCGCCGCCAGGCGGAAGCGATGCTGGTCGAGCCCGCGGCGCCGGAATCGGCGCGCAACCTGTTCGCCGCGATCCAGCCCTCGCAGGGATTTGCAGGCTACGCGCTGGACCAGGTTCCGGGCGGGGTCGATCGCGCGACCATCGCCAATCTCACCGGCTCCGGCGCGGTGCCGCCGGCCGAGAGCGGCGCCGGCCGCGAGATCCAGATGGCACTGGCGCTCAACCCGCTGTTCGAGGCGACCCACGCCCAGATCCCCGATGCCGCCTGGGTCTACTACACGTCGAAGAATCATTTCATGGCGCTTTATCCCTGGGCCGCTTCCCACGACTTCCATTGGAGCGAGGATCTCGTCACCTACGACTTCTACAAGATGGGCCTGCCGGAGGTTGACCCGACGCGTCATTCGTTCTGGACCGATGTCTATCTCGACGCCGCGGGGAAGGGTTTGATGGCGACCGTGGGCGAGCCGGTCTATGACAAGACCCATCAGTTCCGCGGCACGATCAATCTCGATCTCACCCTGGGCACGATGAGCCAGTACCTTGCGGCCGGCGATTTCGGCCAGGGTCGCGTGCTGCTGGTGAACGACAAGAACCGGGTGATCGCCGATTCCGGCGCCGCCGCGCCGCTTGCCGCGCTGACCGACCTCGCTACGGTCCTGCCAAACTCCGTCACCCTGCGCGACGCGGCGATCTCCAACGGCGATCAGCCCGGCCGCTTCCATGTCCATGGCGGCTGGCTGTTGCAGACCCAGCTTGTCGGCGGCGCGCCCTGGCGGCTGCTGATGGTCGTCAACCGCGGCGCTTTGCTGATGGCGATCTTGCGCTCGATCTGGATCGGCTTTGTCGGCCTCTTCGTGCTCGGCGCCGCCCTGGTCGCCTTCGAGCAGCGTCGCCGTGCGGCCGGTGCGCTGATCGGGAACGTGGCCGCGCTGCAGAACATGACCGTGACGCTCGCCAATGCGCGCGACGAGGCGCTGCAGGCCAACCGCACCAAGTCCATGCTGCTGGCCAATGTCAGCCACGAGCTTCGCACGCCGCTCAACGCGATCAACGGCTTCTCCGACCTGATGCAGCACGAGATCTACGGCCCGCTGGGCAACGCGCGCTATGTCGAATATGCCGCCGACATCCATCGCAGCGGCGAGATGCTGCTCTCGCTGATCAACGACCTGCTCGACGTGACCAGGCTGGAAGCCGGCCGCCACGAGCTCGTGGAATCGAACTGCGACCTCGCCTTGCTGGTGGACGATGCGCTGGGCCTGGTCAAGATGCAGGCGGATAAAGGCGGCGTCGCGCTGCAGACCCGCATCGATCCGGCCATGCCCCGGGTCAAGGCCGACGAGCGCGCGCTCCGGCAGATCACGCTCAACCTGCTGACGAACGCGGTGAAGTTCACCCCGGCCGGCGGCATGGTGAAGGTCGCCTGCGCGCTCAATGCGAAGGGCCAGCCGATCATCATCGTGAAGGATACCGGCCGCGGCATTCCCCAGGACGAGATGAAGGACCTGTTCCGCCCCTTCGCCCGCGCCGCCGAGGCCAAGCGCGCCTCGACGCCGGGCACCGGGCTCGGCCTCGCGATCGTGAAATCGCTGGTCGAGCTGCACCAGGGCACCATCGCCATGGAAAGCCGCGTCGGCTTCGGCACCAAGGTCACCGTGACGCTCCCCGTCGAGCGCATCGTCGAAAGCGATGCGCAGGAAGCGGCCTAGCTAGTCTAGGCGATCAGGTCGCCGTATTCCTTGTGCTTGCCGAGATAGGCGGAGACGAAGGGGCAGGTCGCCTTCACCTTCAGCCCGCGGGCCCGTGCCTGGTCCAGCGCGCCCTTGATCAGCCGCGAGCCGACGCCGCGTCCGGACAGGACCTGCGGCACGTCGGTATGGGTGAAGGTCATGACCTTGCCTTCGAGCGTGTAATAGGCCTCGGCCCGCTGGCCCTCGACCATCAGCTCGAAGCGGTGTTCCTCGGCATTGTCGCGGACGTCGTCCATCGCGGCTTTTCCTCCGTTCATTTGGGCTTCGGCTTGGCGGCGCCGAACAGCTTCGCCTCGCGCTCCAGCGCCTTCTCGGCGCCGGCTTCGATGCGCCGATAGGCTTCGAGCACCGCCGCGCCCGCTTCGGTGATGCGGGCGCCGCCGCCCTTGACGCCGCCATGCTGCGGCTCGACCAGGCGCTCGCCGAACAGCTTGTTGAGCTCGTCCGCCAGCAGCCAGGCGCGGCGATAGGACATGCCGAGCGCCCGCGCCGCGGCGCTGATCGAGCCGGTATCGCGGATCAGCTCCAGCAGCCGCGCCTTGCCGGGGCCGAAGCGCTTGTCCTCGCCGAGATCGATCCTGAGGCTGATCGACGCCATGTTTTCTCCCCCGTTTTTCAGCGCACGCCGAGCAGATTGAAGAGCAGCGACAAGCTTGCCACCGAAGCCAGTGTCGATGCGAGAATGACGCCGGTCGAGCGCTGGGTATAGACGCCATAGCGGCTGGACAGCACGAAGACCAGCGATCCCGTCGGCAGCGCGGTCAGCACCAGCAGCGCCTGCGCCCAGACCGCGTCGAGCGGCACCAGGATCAGCATGCCCCAGGCCAGCAGCGGATGCACCGCGAGCTTCAGGGCGGTCAGCATCCCGATCTCCTTCATGTCGCCGCGAAAGCTCTTGCCGACGAGGAAGAGGCCCATGGCGAAGAGCGCCGAGGGTGGGGCCGCGGCGCCCAGGATCTCGCAGAACTTGGCGAGGAAGACCGGAACCGGCAGGCCGATCCCCGACCACAGGATGCCGAGCGCCGCCGAGATCACCAGCGGCGATTTCACCACGCCGAGCGCCGCGTCGGCGAACACCTTGCCGCGATGCTCGGCATCGCTCTGATGGTATTCGACCAGCGCGATGTAGAAGGCCATGACGATGGCGCCGTTCAGAACCGTCGCGATGATGGCCGGCAGCTTGCCGACGCTGCCGAAGGCGGTCAGCAGCAGCGGGATGCCCATATAGCCGGTATTGGCGAACAGGGCCGACATGTTCTGCAGGCCCAGCACCTCGCCCTTGCCCGGGAAGAACCGGCGTCCGATCGCCCAGGTGAGGAGGCCGAGCACGACGACCGTCCCCATGAAGTCCAGGATGAAGGGCAGGTTCAAGGTCTCGGCGAGCGGGACCGTGGCCATCGAGCCGAAGAAGAGGGCGGGGAGTGCGGCGAAATAGACGAACCCGTTCAGCGCCTGCGAGGCGTCGTCGCCCAGCAGGCCCAGCCGCCCGCACAGCCAGCCCGCGGCGATGATGGCGAAGACCGGGAGAACCACATCGATGATCGCTTCCATGGCCCGGACCATGGCAAAGCCCCGCCGGTCCGTCCACAATCGGCGGCTGCGTTCGGCAGGACCGTCCCGGGGATGGCTCTCCGGACACTTGCCGCGGCGGTTTTCGGGTGTTCGGCGGATGGGCGGTCAACCCGTGGGCTTGTGCCGGGGGGTGGGGGACGGCTAAATTCCCGCCCTCACCAAGCGGATAGACGAAACGGACAGGACGATCGAATGACCACCCACCACGCGGCGCTGATCTACACCATGGTTCTGATGGCCGCCGCGGACCGCGACATGACCGATGCCGAAATGGCCTCGATCGGCGATTCGGTGGCCCACCTGCCGATCTTCCGCGACTACGATCGGTCGAAGATCGCCAGCACCGCGGCGGGCTGCATCGATCTCCTGAACAAGGAAAACGGCCTCGACCGGGTGATCAGGGACATCAAGGCGAGCCTGCCGGAGAAGCTCCGGGAGACGGCCTATGCGCTGGCCTGCGATGTCGCCGCCGCCGACGGCAATGTGACCCAGGAAGAGGCGCGCCTCTTGGAGCTGCTGCGCTTCGGGCTGTCGATCGGCCGCCTGCCGGCCGCCGCGATCGAGCGCGGCGCCCGGGCGCGACACATGATGGTTTAGTCCCGAACGCGGCGGCCGCCGCAAAGAGCGGCGCCGCGCCAGGGGCTCGAGGGGAAGTGGCATGGGGAAGCCGTCGATGGCACGACCGGTTCTGCGGGCAGCTCTGCTCGGCGCGACGGCGCTCGCGATATCCTGGCTGGCGCAGGTGCCGGCTTTGGCCGATGCGGCCAGCGACGCCGCGTTCCAGGAAGTGCTGAAGGATCCCGGCAACCTCGAGAAGAATCTCACCTATGCCAACGCGCTGGTGAAATCCGGCGATCTCGAGGGCGCGGTCGCGGTGCTCGAGCGCCTGGTTTTGCTCTTCCCCGAACGTGCCGAGCTGCACTTGACCCTCGGCAAGCTCTATCAGCGCCTGAACAGCGACGCCGCGGCGGCGCAGGCCTTCGATTCGGCGATCGCCGCGCCGGTGACGACGCCGCAGATCAAGCAGGAAGCCGAGGAGCTGCGCGCCCGCGCTTTGAAGCGCACCGCCAACAGCCAGTTGAGCGGCAGCATCTATGCCGGCATGCAGTACCAGACCAACGCGACGGCCGGTCCCGACAGCCATCATGTCTGGTCCGACGGCGCCCTGGTCGATCGTCCGCATCACGGCGGACCGGACGACGATTTCTCCGGCATCTTCGGCTTCGGCCTCTCGCATAAATGGGATTTCGGCCTGCAGGACGGGATGGCGCTGGAATCCCGCATTTCCGGCTTCGGCCAGCTCTATGACGAGAACAGCCGGCTGGATACCGGCCGCATCGCCGGCCAGGTCGGCCTCGGCTTCGCGCCCTTCCCGCAGACCACCTCGGCGCTGCGTCTCACGCCGCGGGTCAATTTCGAGGCGGCGACCACCGACGGCGAGTTCCTGGAAGGCGGCGGCGGTCCCGGCCTCGGCGTCACCTATGCCTTCAGCGACACGCTCGGCCTCGAATTCGGCTATGACGCCATCTATCGCCATTACGGCCATATCAGCGCGCTGGGCTCGACCGAGCAATATTCCGGCTTCGAGCAGAACGGCATCATCACCGTGACCTGGCTGGCGGCGCCCGGCACCACCCTGGTGGCCAGCATCGGCGGGCGGGACGCCGATACCAGACGGGACTTCCTCGACTATACCGGGGCGCAGGGCTCCCTCGGCCTCTACCAGACCTATGGTTCGCCGATCGCGGCTCTGCCCCAGGACTGGCTGGTCGGCCTCTCCGCCGGCTACGAGCACCGCTGGTACGATTCGCCGGATGACAGCCTCAATCCGGATCGCTCGCGGCATGACAGCATCTGGCAGTTCGACGCGGTCAACACCATCCCGCTTTCGGCGTCCTGGAGCCTGAGCCAGCAGGTCGAATACCTGATGGATGATTCGAACCTGCGGAACTACAGCTACGACAACTTTACCGTGGCTCTCTCCGCCCGCTGGCAGTTCTAGGGAGCAGTTGAGATGATCAGACGGGAATGGCTCCTCGGCGTCGGCCTGCTCTCGGGCGGCCTCGGCGTCGCGCTCGGCACCGGCGCCCAGCCGGCCGAGGCCGACGGCCCGATCGGCGCCGTGGCCGCGGTGAAGCCCGATGCCTTCGGCGCGGCACCCAGCGCCGCGGAGCAGACGCTGGTGATCGGCGCCGGCGTGGTCGCGAACGAGAAGATCCGCACCAATGCCGACGGCACCGCGAACCTGATCTTCGCCGATCGCTCGACCCTCACCGTCGGCAAGGGCTCGGAGGTGACGCTCGACAAGTTCGTCTACGATCCCGGCACCCAGGCAGGCAGCATGGTGCTCAATCTCGGCCAGGGCGCCTTGCGCTTCATCGGCGGCCAGCTCAGCAAGGACGGCAACGTCACGGTGAAGACGCCCACCGCCACCATGACGGTGCGCGGCGGCATCGCGCTGTTCTTCACCGCGCCCGACGGCAGCACCACCGCGCTCCTGCTCTACGGCGTCGCGCTGACCGATCTCAATTCCGGCCAGCAGATCTATCGGCCGGGCTTCATGTTCAAGTTCCCGGCCGGGGGCGGCGCGCCGACCATCGAGAAGATCACCGATCAGGAGCTCGCCGACCTTCTGAAGCAATTCAACACCCAGACCGGCCTCGGCGGCCAGCTTCCCGACCAGGACGTCGCCCTGATCGAGGAGCAGCTCCGCGACGGGCGGATCCAGGAGATGATCACGGCCTTGCGCAACCAGGTCGACAACAATTCCCAGAGCAACAACCCGGCGCTCGACGCGCTGCGGCAATCGTTGACCAACAGCGTCGTCGGCAGCCAGACCAATCCCTATCGCTGATCGGGGCGCGCCGGTGCGCCTGCTTTTCGCGAGCACCTTTCCCTACTGGCCGGACAACACCAATGGGCGCGAGACCAGCGCCCATGCGCTCACCTTGCGCCTGCAGGCGCAAGGCATCCCCGTCGCGGTCTTCGCCGGGACGCCCAAGCCCGAGCGCGGCCAGGACCCGCGGCCCTTCATCACCCGCGACGAGACGCTCGGCTATCCGGTCTTTCGCGCGAAGGAGCCGCTGCTGGCCTATAACGACGTGCTGGCGGAATGGCGGCCGGACATCGCCGTCATCCCGTTCCACGAGCCGATCATGCCTTTGGTGGCGCTCGGCCTCGCCGCCGGAGTCAAAGCCGCATTGCTGGTGACCAGCGTCGAATCGGATGCCGCCGCGCTCAACCTGATCCAGCACCCGGACATCATGCTGCTCGCCTGCTCGCCCTTCGCCGCCCGGCGCATGGCGGCGCTGCATGGTGTCCAGCCGCCGGTCACCCTGCCGCTGGTCGAGCCGGAGGCCTATCGCGTGTCGCCGAACGGCGACGCGGTGCTCATGATCAACCCGACCTTGCTGAAGGGCGTCGAGATCTTCTTTCGCCTGGCCGAGGCGCGGCCGCAGCTTCCCTTCATCGCCGTCGAGAGCTGGAACATCAGCAACCAATGGCGCCTCACCCTGGCCAACCGCGCCCGCGCCTTGGGCAACGTGGAGCTCTGGGCGTCCTCGGCGGATATGCGTCCCGCCTATGCCCGCGCGCGCCTGGTGCTGATGCCGAGCCTCCATGAGGAGACCTACGGCCGGGTGGTCGCCGAGGCCCAGGTCAGCGGCATCCCCGCGCTCTGCTCCGATCGCGGCGCATTGCCGGAGACCGGCGGCGAGGGCGCGCTCTGTGTCGATGCCGACGCGCCGATCGAGCGCTGGCTGGACGCGCTCGACCGGATGCTCGGCCTCGAGCACGGCGCCTTCTCCGTCAAGGCGCGGCGCGAGGCCGAACGGCCGGAGCGTCGCCCCGACGCCATCGTCCATGACCTGCTGCAGGTCCTCGAGGCGTTCCGGGCCGGCCACACGTTCTCTTGATCGCGGCGGGATGCGCGGAGCCCATGGGCTCTGCTATGGTTTCACACCCGCCTTGGTGCGATCGGCCGGTTGCCCGATCGGCTTTGAGAGATTGAAGGAGAGATCCCATGCTCGACAGCCTGCGTTTCCTGCCGCTTCTCGGCCGCATCCTGATCGCGAGCCTGTTCCTGCCCGCGGGCTTCGGCAAGCTCACGGGCTTCAAGGGCGCGGTCGACTATGCGGCCGCCGCCCATATGCCGGTGCCCTCGCTGGCGATCGCCGCGGCGATCGCGATCGAGCTCGGCTGCGGCCTGCTGCTGCTGGTCGGCTGGAAGGCCCGCTGGGCCGCGGCGGCGATGGCGCTCTTCTCGGTGGTCGCCGCCTTGTTCTTCCACACCAACTTCGCCGATTCGAACATGCAGATTCATTTCTTCAAGAATCTGGCGATCGCCGGCGGCTTGCTGAACTTCGTCTATTTCGGCGCAGGCCCGCTCAGCGTCGATAACCGCGCTTAAGGCGCGAGCCTTACCCCCACCCTGACCCTCCCCCGGATCGGGGGAGGGAATCGCACAGAGTTCTTCTTCTCCCTCCCCCGATCCGGGGGAGGGCAGGGGTGGGGG
>DASZYM010000069.1:0-3608 GCA_035545355.1 Dongiaceae bacterium | reverse complement strand
GACGGGAAGATCGGTGTGGCGTTTCAAGCGCTGCACGGCCTTGGCGATGTCGGTGTTGCTGGCGGATTTGGTGCCGGTGATGCCCAGGATCGAGACGTAATAGACGAAGCCTGACGTATTCCTGAGCACGGTCGGCAGGCGCTTGTCGTCGGTGGTCGGCGTCGCCAGGCGGACGAAGTTGAGGCCTGCTTTCAGCGCCGGGACGCAGAGCTCGCTGTCTTCCTCGGGCGGCAGATCGACGATGATCAACCCATCGACCCCGGCGGCGAGCGCGTCCTTCAGGAACGCATCGACGCCGTAGGAATAGATCGGATTGTAGTAGCCCATCAGCACGATCGGTGTCGCCGGATCGCCGGCGCGGAAGTCCTTCACCAGCGCCAGCGTTTTCTTCATGGTCTGGCCGGCCTTCAATGCACGGAGCGACGAGGCCTGAATGGCCGGGCCGTCCGCCATCGGATCGGTGAACGGCATGCCGAGCTCGATGACGTCGGCACCCGCGGCCGGCAGCGCTTTGACGAGATCGAGCGCAGTGGCGTAGTCGGGATCACCGGCGGTCACAAAGATCACCAATCCACGGCGGCCTTCCGCCTTCAGCTCGGCGAAGCGGCGCTCGATGCGTGTGCTCATAGCTTGGTCCCGAGCCGTTCCGCGACGGCGAAGATGTCCTTGTCGCCGCGGCCGCTCAAATTGACGATGATCGATTTCGACTTGCCGAGCTTCGGCGCCAGCTTCTTGGTGTAAGCCAGCGCATGCGACGGCTCGAGGGCGGGGATGATGCCTTCAGTGCGCGACAGGAGCTGGAAGGCTTCCAGCGCCTCGGTGTCGGTTGCGGAGACATAATGCGCGCGGCCGATATCGTTGAGCCAGGCATGCTCCGGCCCGATGCCGGGATAATCGAGCCCGGCCGAGATCGAATGCGCGTCCTGGATCTGGCCGTCGGCATCCTGCAGCAGATAGGTGCGGTTGCCATGCAGCACGCCGGGGCGGCCGCCGGTGATCGAGGCCGCATGACGCCCGGTCTCGATGCCGTCGCCCGCCGCCTCGACGCCGTAGATCTCGACCGAGGCATCGTCGAGGAAGGGATGAAAGAGTCCCATCGCATTGGAGCCGCCGCCGATGCAGGCGACCAGCGCATCCGGCAGGCGGCCTTCGGCCTCCTGATGCTGCGCCTTGGCTTCGTCGCCGATCACGGATTGGAAGTCGCGCACCATCTCCGGATAGGGATGCGGGCCGGCGACGGTGCCGATGATGTAGAACGTGTCCTCGACATTGGCGACCCAGTCGCGCAAGGCCTCGTTCATCGCATCCTTCAAGGTGCGGGTGCCGGATTTGACCGGCACGACCTCGGCGCCCAGCAGCTTCATGCGGAAGACATTGGGCTGCTGCCGGGCGATATCGACCTCGCCCATGTAGACGGTGCAGGGCAGGTTGAAGAGCGCCGCCACCGTCGCCGTCGCCACGCCATGCTGGCCGGCGCCGGTCTCGGCGATGATGCGGGTCTTCTTCATGCGCTTGGCCAGCAGGATCTGGCCGATGCAGTTGTTCACCTTGTGGGAGCCGGTATGGTTCAGCTCCTCGCGCTTCAGGTAGATCTTGGCGCCGCCCAGCTCCCGGGTCAGACGCTCGGCGAGATAGAGCGGGCTCGGCCGGCCGATGTAATGGGTCCGGTAATAGGCCATCTCCTCGGCGAATTTCGGGTCGTTCTTGGCCGTGTCATAGGCCTGCTCGACCGCGAGGATCAGCGGCATCAGGGTCTCGGCGACGAAGCGGCCGCCGAAAATGCCGAAGCGGCCATGGTCGTCCGGACCGGCGCGATAGGTGTTGGGCTTGTTCACGAGCGTCAATTCTGGATCGGGGCGGAATATCAACCATAGACCAAAGCAAAGGTCAAAGGCCAACCCCGGGGGCCGACCCATGCCCTAGAGCGACCGGGATATGTCCAGAAACGCCTTGATTTTGCTCGGATTCTTTTCGCCGGGCCGGTCCTCGACCCCGGAGGAGACATCGACCGCCGGGGCCCCGCTCAGCTTGACCGCCTCCGCCAGGTTCCGGGCGTTGAGGCCGCCCGACAGCATCCAGGGCAGAGGCGAGCGGAAACCTTGCAAAAGGGTCCAGTCGAAGCTGACGGCATTGCCGCCGGGCATGGCGTTCTTCATCGCGGCGGGCGGCTGGGCGTCGAACAGCAGCCGGTCGGCGGCGGCCTCGTAGTCGCGGGCGCGGGCGATGTCGGCGGCATCGCGCACCTTGATCACCTTCATCACCGGAAGGCCGAACTTCGCCTTGATCGCGGCGACCCGCTCCGGGGTCTCCGATCCGTGGAGTTGCAAGAGGTCGAGCGGCACCGCGGCGAGGATGGCGGCGATCCGCGCATCCTCGTCATCGACGAAGAGCCCGGTCTTGATGACCTTGGCCGGCACAATGTGGGCGAGCGCGGCGGCGATCTCCGGCGCGGCGAAGCGCGGCGTCTTCTGATAGAAGTTGAAGCCGACGAAATCGGCGCCGTTCTCGACCGCCGCGGCGACGGTCTCCGGGGTCTTCAAGCCGCAGATCTTGGCCGCGACCATCAGACGGTCTCGCGCAGGAAGTATGGGAAGGCCGTGACCAGCACGGCGAGCTCGATGGCGACCGAGATGAGATCGACCAGCGCCGTCGCCAGGAGATAGGTCATCGGCGCGAGATCGGCGAGGCCGGTGATCAGGAAGACCGCGCTCACGGCCTGCTGCGCCAGCATCGCCGCGACCTCGACCGCAAGCATGGCCACGACCAGCTTGAAGCCCTGGCCGGCGGTGCGCTTCCAGGCGAGGCTCAGGCGCATCGGCGCATCGATCGCGATGCCGATCCAGCTCGGCGAAAGCCGCGCGATCAGCGCCGCCCAGATCAGGAAGGCCATGACGACGCCCGCCAGCATCGCCATCTCGCCCTGCAGGACGATGACGAAGACCGGGTAGAGCAGCATCACCGGCAGGATCGCCGCCATGGCGATCGCCAGCACCGCGCAGAAAAAGCGCAGATGCCGCGTGTTCAAGCCGAGGCCGAGGCCAGGCGCCGCCTTGGCGCCCAGCGTAAGCTGGCGCAGCCAGTTGACGGAGAAGATGGCGACGACGAAGCCGTAGGCGATCGCCAGCATCAAACCCTGGACCATCAGGTCGGGATCGTCGAGGCCGCCCGGCGTCATCGCGTCGCGCACGGCATTCGCCGTGCCGGTCAGCGGCACCAGGATCGCCAGCAGGAATGCCAGCGGCACGACGCCGAGCCGCAGCAGGTCCTCGTGCTGCGCCCAGCAGCGCGTGAGCGCGATCTGCAGCAGCGGGCCGATCAGGATGTTGCGGCGCGGCTCCATCAACATGCGGGCGACATCACGCGGCGGAGACGTCCGCGGCGATGCGGCGCGCGGCCGCCGCGGGATCGGCATCGCCGGTGATCGGCCGGCCGATGACCAGATAATCGGCGCCGGCACGGGCCGCCTCTTCGGGCGTCATCACCCGCTTCTGATCGCCGGTTGCCGACCAGACCGGGCGGATGCCGGGCGTCACCAGCAGGAAATCGTCACCGAGGCGCCGGCGGAGCGGCTCGATCTCCTGCGGCGAACAGACCACGCCGTCGAGCCC
>DASZYM010000068.1:0-2137 GCA_035545355.1 Dongiaceae bacterium | reverse complement strand
CGACCTCTATCCGACCGATCTCGCCCGGCGCACCGATGTCGAGCGCTGGATGGATTGGCTGCTCGCCTCGATCAACTATCAATACGTCCAGGTCTTCAAGGATTCGAAGAAGGAGGCCGCCGAGCGCGCGCCGACCTTCGCTGCCGACGCCAAGGAGCTCGCGGCACAGCTCGCGGTGCTGGACGGCGCGATGGCCAAGCCCTACATCGCCGGCGACAAGCTCACTTTGGCCGACATCGTCCTGGGGCCGATCGTGCATCGCTGCCTGGATTTCCCGATCGAGCTCCCGGCGCTCGGCAACCTCCGGGCCTGGCGCGACAAGCTGAAGGCGATGCCCTCCTTCCAGAAGGCCACCAAGGGCTGACCGCAACCATGGACAAGGTCGCGGTCATCGGTCTCGGCACGATGGGTCCCGGCATGGCAGCGACGCTGGCGCGGTGCGGCATGACGGTGACCGCCACTGACGCCAGCGCCGACCAGCGCGCCAGGGCCAAGGACGGCTTTGCCGTCGCGGCGGGCGTGCTCGACGCGCTGGGCGTGCCGAACCGGCAACAGACGCCGCCCGGCGTCGCCGAGACCCTGAAGGATTGCGTCGCCGGCGCCGAGCTGGTGATCGAGACCGTGCCCGAGAACCTCGAGCTGAAGCACCAGGTGTTTCGCGAGATCGAGGCCCTGGTCTCGGCCGATTGCATCATCGCCTCCGACACGTCCGGCATTCCGATCACCCGGATCCAGGAGGGCGTCGCGACGCCGGAGCGCGTGGTCGGCATGCATTGGTCCAACCCGCCGCATCTCATTCCGATGATCGAGGTCATCCCGGGCGCCAAGACCGCGCCGAATGTCACGGAGGCGATCACCGCGGTGGTGACGCGCGCGGGGCACCTGCCGGTGCTGATCAAGAAGGACGTGCCCGGCTTCGTCGAGAACCGGGTGCTCTATTCGATCATGCGGGAATGCGTCGATCTGGTGGAGCAGGGCGTGATCGAGCCCGAGGCGCTGGATACCTGCGTCGGCTGGGGCATCGGCTACAAGCTGGCGGTGGTGGGGCCGATGGCTCTGCTCGACATGGCCGGGCTCGACATCTACCAGGCGGTCAGCTCCTACCTGAACCGGGAGCTGTGCAAGCGCACCGACACCGCACCCTACGTGACCGAGCGGACGAAACAGGGCAAGCTGGGCCTCAAGACCGGCGGCGGCATATTCGAGTACACGCCGGACAGGATCGCGGCCTTGCGCGCCGAGCGCGCGAAGAAGCTGGTCGCGGTCAGAAAGGCGTTGCAGAATTAGACGGGGCGGAATTAGCACGGATGGAGATCGCGCCACCATGAATGCATGCGCTGCGCGGCGCGGAGCGAGAATCAAGGAGCGCAGCCAGAGTCGAGGCTGAAGCAAAACCAGGGAGAACAGGAGGCTTTCCATGAGCAAGATTTCCAGAAGGCTGGCGGGGCGTACCGCCATCGCCGCCGTGCTGGCGGCGAGCACGAGCTTCGCCATGATCGGGGCGGCCCATGCGGTCGATGTGAAGAGCATCGCCATCATGACGCCGGAGGACCCGACCGATCAGGGCTGGAACCAGCAGGGCTACGACGCCGCCAAGGCGGTGGCCGACAAATACGGCCTGCAGTTCATGCCGGCCACCGGCTTGGGCTATGGCGACGTCCATCCGCAGGCCCGCGAGCTGGCCGATGACGGCGCCAGCCTGATCATCGCCCATGCCAGCGGCTACAACACCGCGGTGCCGGAAGTCGGCGTCGAGAAGAAGGTGCCGGTGGCGATCGTCGACAAGGAAGGCACCGGCAAGCCCGGCGTCCTCGCCGACTACACCTTGAGCGGCCACGAGGGCTCCTACCTCGCCGGCGTGCTCGCGGCGAAGATGACCCAGACCAAGGCGGTCGGCATCGTCACCTCGGGCGAGCCGCCGTCATGGAACTCGCAATCGGCGGCCTTCGCCCTGGGCGTCAAGGCGACCGATCCCTCGGTGAAGATCTACTACGCGGTGATCGGCCCGGCCGCCTATTCCGACGCGGCCGGCGGCAAGCGCGTCACCACCCAGGTGATCGGCGCGGGCGCCGACATCATCTTCGGCCAGGGCGACGGCGCCAGCTTCGGCATGGTCGAGGCGGTCGAGACCGGCAAG
>DASZYM010000067.1:0-6375 GCA_035545355.1 Dongiaceae bacterium | reverse complement strand
GTGACGCGGCCGGCGCGCTCGTTGAGCAGGCGCGCCTTCGACTTGCCGAAGCCCATGGCCTTGCCGCCATTGGCCTGCATCTGGCGCATGAAGAAGATCCAGATGCCGGCGATGATCAGCAGCGGCGCCCAGTTGATGAGGATGGTGAGCAGCGGGTTGACCGAGTCATCCTCGGCCTTCGCCGTGATCTGCACGCCCTTGTTGGTCAGGGTTTCGACCAGCTTCGGATCGGCCGGCGCATAGGTCGAGAAGGCCATGCCGCCCGCGAGATGCCCGGTGATGCTGTTGCCCTGATTGGGCGAGGTCAAAATGGTGACGTCGTTCACCTTCCCCTGATTCACGTCGTTCAGGAAGTCGGTGTAACTCATCGGCTCATGGCCGGTCTTGCTGGAGCCGCTCTGGAACACCTGAAACAAGACGATCAGGAGCACCATGATCGCCGCCCAGATGATGAGATTTTTCCCAATGTTCACGGTTCTATCCTCGCCCTTCCGTGAGGTCGGCGGCGCCCTAAATCTTTGCCCATAGCCAACGGCCCCTTTGGGACGGTACCCGCCCACAAAAGAGGCCGCATCCTCGACACTGTACATAGTGTGCGTCGGTTAATAAGCAACTGTAAAGCCGCTAGATGTCGCCGGATTGACCGGTCGGAACCGGACCATGACCGCCGGACCGAAGCCGAGGTGGGGAACGGCCAGGAGCCGGTCGCCCTGCCATAACGCCGGCAAGGCCTTGCGGGCCGAAATGGGGATGGCGTCTCCGGTTCCCGATTCCGGTTTCTCGGGATCGCGGCCCAGCGACCGGATGCCGCGCTCCCCAAGTCGCGCAATCGTGAGATCGACCCGGCCGTCGAGCGCCTGGGGAATTTCGACGGCGAACCGCCTGTCCCAGAGCAGGCGCATACCCGGGTGGATGGGCGTCTCCTCGCCGATCGCGCCCCAGTCCCGGCAAATCTCCAAATGCCCTGCTTTCACCGAAAGATAACATCCTCCGAGTGTGAATCCGGCGGGCCCGAGCTCGCGCAATCGGGCCAGGGCTTCGAGACGGCGTTCCGGCGCGATCGGATAGTCCGTCCCGCCGATCGCCTGCAGCAATCCGGCAAAAGCCAGCGCCGAGGCAGGCTCGCCGTCGAGCAGAGCGGCGGGGTCGAGCGATGCCCAACCGGTATCGTGGATGGTCAGATCCGCGCAGAGCCGCGCCGCCGCGTCTGATTCCAGGCGCCGCCGTTCGAGGCCGGCGCGGTGGAGCGTGGGCACGGCATCGCGCGGGTCTTGCCCGGGCGTGCCTTCGCGCAGGCGTGCGCGCTCGAAGGCGGGATTGCGGTTACTGGGATCCTCGATCCAGTCCTGACGGCGGGCCGCCAGGGTGGCGCGCAGCGCCTGTTTGGTGATGCCGAGCAAGGGGCGCAACAGCCGCACACCTGCCGCTTCCCGCACCGCGCTCATCCCGGCGAGACCGGCCGGGCCGCTCTGCCGCGCGGCACGCATGGCCCGGGTCTCGATCTGATCGTCGAGATGATGCGCCAGGCACAGGTGGAGAATGCCTTCGGCGCGGCAATGCTCGGTCATCAAACGGTAGCGCGCGGCGCGGGCGGCGGCCTGGATGCCGGTCTCGGGCTTGGCCTCGGTCCAGCGCAGGATGGTGTGGCGCGTGGCGCGCCGGCCGGCGAGCCAGCGTCCCACCTGCCCGGCCTCGGCCCCCGAGTCCGGACGCAGGCCGTGATCCACGGTGATCGCCTCGATCCTGGCGTCGCGATGGATCGCCCATTCGTCGAGCAGGAGCGCCAGCGCCATGCTGTCGGAGCCGCCGGAGACGGCGACGGCAATCGCCGGTCTGGGCTCGAACGGGCCGAGGCGCGCGAGCAGCCGGGCGAAATGCTCCGCGGAAACGCCCTCCGGGCGGCTCGTGGCGGCTTCGATCAGCCGGTGCACCCGTAGCGCTGCTGGGCGCGCGCGGCACGATCCTTGATCGCCGCGGACGCGCTGGGGAACTGCTTGGCGAGCTGCTTGAAGGCGACGCAGGCATTGGTCTTGTCGCCGGTCTGGCCCAGCGACATGCCGAGCTTCAGGAGATTGTCCGGCGCCTTCGCGCTCTTCGGATACTTCTGATAGCCCTCGGCAAAGGCGATCGCCGCGTTCTTGTAGTCGCTGCGGGCGTAGAAGCTTTCACCGAGCCAGTACTGCGCATTGCCGGCCAGCGGATCCTTCGGATGCTGGGCGATGAAGGCCTTGAAGGCGAGCTCGGCCTCCGGATAGGCGCCGCGCTGCAGGAGCCCGGTCGCGTAGTCGTATTGCTCCTGCGGCGTGTTGCCCGGGAGCTGGATGCTCGATGGGTCCTGGGATTGCGCGGCCGGCTGGCTCTGCCCGGCCTGCTGGGCGGCGGCTTCCGCGGCGCCGGCCGGCGCCTGCGGCAGAGGGGTGGTCGAGGAGATCGTGCCGAGCGTGCCGGGAGCCGTCGGTTCCGGCATTTGTCCATTGCTCGCCGGCGCCTGCTGCGGGGCCGCCGCGGCTTGTGGCGCTTCCATCTCCGCGGCCGATTGCGGCAGCGGCGCAGGCTGCCCAGGTGCGGCCGGCGCGGCCGCCGCCCCCATCGCGGCGCCCGCATTGGCGCCGTCGGCCGGCATGCCGCCCATCGCGGCGCCGGCTGCTCCGCCCTGCTCCAGGCGGCCGAGGCGGAAGTCGTAGTCCTTCTGCATGCGGTCGAGACGGCTCGAGAGATCATCGACCTTGAGGCCGAGCTGCTCGATCTGCCCCTGCAACTGGCTCATCTGCTGTTGAACCTGCTGCATCTGGACGACTTGCTGCGCGGCGACGGTGCCGCCGCCGCTGCTGGTCGCACCGCCCGCGCCTGCGCCGGGAATCTGGTTCTGCAGGTAGGTCATCTGCTGCTGCAACTGCTGGACCTGCTGGCGCAGGTCATCGACCTCATCCGCCCGCGCCGATACGGCGCCCAGGATGAGCGCCGCGCCGCAGCCAAGACCGATCGCCCAACGGGACGCCCAGCCCGATCTCCGGACGCGCGCCGCCGGCGCGAGCAATCCGTGCCGGAACTCCAATGATCGAACCACCGTCATCTCTGCCTCAACGTAAGAGCTCGCCGGGAAGGGTGAGAGCACAAGAATCAGAACATATTGGTTTCGTTTGTGGGCCGAAATATGACGCGGCACAAGCCCACCGAGAGCCGCACACTATGGGGCGATGGAGAAACCGCGTCCGGCGTGGCCGGTTCCTGTGGGCCCAGAATCAACAACGCCGACGCCACCCCCGAAGGTGACGCCGGCGCCTGTTGGATCGGGCTGCCCCGAGCGCGGTCTTACTGGTTGACCGCGGTCACGCCCCGGCGGTTCTGCGACCAGCAGGACTCGTTGGAGTCGGTGCAGATCGGACGCTCCTTGCCGTAGGAGATCGTGCTGAGGCGGCCCTGGTCGATGCCGAGCGCCGTCAGATAGTTGGCGACGGAGTTGGCACGACGCTCGCCGAGCGCCAGGTTGTACTCACGGGTGCCGCGCTCGTCGCAATGCCCCTCGACGGTCACGGTGTGCTGCGGATACTGCTGCAGCCAAGCCGCTTCCTTCTGGAGCTGCGCCTGAGCCTCGGCGGTCAGGTCATAGCGGTCGAAGCCGAAATAGACGGTGTTGCCGACGTTCTGGTTGAAGTCGTCAACGCTGCCGGGAGTGACCGCATTGTTGCCGGTCGCCGCCCCGGTCTGTGTGGTGCTACCGGCACCCTGGGTCGAAGCCGTTTCAACCGGCTCATCCGAGGAGCAAGCTGCCAGAAGCAGACCCGCAGCCAGGACCGACAAGATCTGGAGACGCATTTTTATATCCTCTCATCCTCTTTTTAGTGCGCAGGCCGCCACTTGGATAATAACCCGTCCCCGCTGGGGGTTCCGGACATAACCCTGCCTGATTCGCCGATTCTACAGGTGATTGTACCCGATTTTGGGCCTCGAAGCCCCCGGAATCGGCGCGGAACATAGAGGATTATTGATTGTCAAGCAAGGGAGACCAGGCTGGATCGGAGCCGTCCAACGGGGTCTTGAGGATGCGCTCGTTGTAACCCGTGAGGTCGATGCTGTGAAGTTGCGTAAGCCCCTTCTGGTCCTGGGAAAAGAAGGCCAGGACGCGTCCGTTCGGCGCCCAGGTCGGCCCTTCCACCAGCCAGCCGCTGGAGAGGATGCGCTCACCTGAGCCATCAGGTCGCATCACCCCGATCTGGAAGGTCTGGCCGAAGAACTTGGTGAAGGCGATGAGATCGCCGCGCGGCGACCACACCGGAGTGGCATAGCGCCCCTGGCCGCGGCTGATGCGCTGCACATTGGTGCCGTCGGCGTTCATGACGTAGAGCTGCTGCTCGCCGCCGCGGTCGGAGTTAAACACGATCCGAGTCGCATCCGGCGAATAGCACGGCGAGGTGTCGATCGCCGGACTGTCGGTCAGCCGCTGCGAGCGGCGGGTGCGGATGTCCATCGTATAGATGTCGGTGTTGCCGCCCTGGGCCATCGACATGATGACCTTGGAGCCGTCCGGCGAGAAGCGCGGGGCGAAGGTCATGCCGGGGAAGTCGCCCAGGACTTCCTGCTGGCCGCTGTCGATGTTGAAGAGATACACGCGCGGCTTGTTGTTGAAGTAGGACATGTAGGTGATGTCCTGCGCCGCCGGCGAGAAGCGCGGCGTCAGGACCAGCACCTGGCCGTCGGTCAGATACTTATGGTTCTCGCCGTCCTGATCCATGATGGCGAGACGCTTGATGCGATGGTCCTTCGGACCCGTCTCCGAGATGTAGACGATGCGGGTGTCGAAGTAGCCGTCCTCGCCGGTGATGCGCTTGTAGATCTCGTCGGCGATCTTATGCGCGACGCGGCGCCAGTTGGCCGAGGCCGCCGTATATTGGAAGCCCGCCATCTGCGTGCCGCCGAACACATCCCAGAGCCGGAACTGCACGTTGATCTGGCCGTTGCCGCGCGACTGCGCGAGACCGGAGACGAGGGCCTGCGCGTTGATCAGCTTCCAGTCGTTGAAGCGCGGCGATTGCTGCAGCGAGGCGCTGTCCTGGATGAAGGCCTTGGGATCGATCGGCGCGAAGAGACCGGAGCGCTCGAGATCGGCGGAGACCACCTGGGCGACATCGGCGCCGACCTGGGCGTCGGCGGGCGAGGCCGCATAAAAATCGGGAATCGCGATCTTGATCGGCTGCGGGTTGCCCTGATCGAGCACGACGCGCGGGATTTCCGCATGGGCACCGCCGGCGAGCATGGGCACCGCCGCCAGAAACAGAACAGCGATGAATCGAGTCACGCGCATCATGACCTTTGGCCTTTCCTCACGAGATGCCCGGGCTGCCCGAATCGGCGGCACCCGATTTTTTGATTGGCAATTTGCCTAACACTAAACCTGATTCCCTGCCACCCGTGGCCAAGAGAGCTTCGTCCCCGCGAAGCTTTGAAACACGGGCGGTAACCCGCCCGTTCCATAACCGTTCGATCAGTAGCCATCATTGATGGCTTTTTCGAGGTCAAACGCACAGGCTAATAGCCGCCATTGATGGCCTTCGCGAGGTCGAAGACGATGTCCATCTGCGGCCAATACTTGCCCTGCGGCAGCTTGAGCGGCACGCAAGCCGGATTCTCGACCGCGCGCACCGCAGACTCCGCCACCGAACGATAGGTGGGATCGCCCATGCGCGACATGTCCTCGACCTGCGCCGCCGTCACCGCGCCGCTGGGATCGACCGAGATGCGCACCACGACGGTATAGTTCTCCGGATTGGGCACGCCCGCATCGAAGGCCCAGCACGGTATGAGCTGCGTGCGGATCGCATCGTTCTCCGAAGCCGTCATCGGCGGGCCTTCCGTGAGCATCGCCGCCTGCGGACCGACGGTCGGCTGCGCCGGCGCCGGCTGCGCCTTCGGCTTGGTCTTCTCCTTGGTGTCGGGCGCCGGCTGCTGCTTGGTCAGGTTGTTCAGCAGCGCATTCATCGCGTTCTGCTGATCGTCCTTCTTGGGCTGCGGCTTGTCCTCCGGCTTCTTGTC
This sequence comes from Dongiaceae bacterium, assembly GCA_035545355.1. Taxonomy (GTDB): domain Bacteria; phylum Pseudomonadota; class Alphaproteobacteria; order Dongiales; family Dongiaceae; genus Dongia. Next base: position 345 of record DASZYM010000067.1, on the reverse strand, counting down.
GGGCTTTTTGTCCGGCTGCTTCTTTTCTTCTTTCTTCGGCTCGATCGCCTTCTCGTCGGGGATCACCGCAGCCTGCTGCTCGGCGGCGGGCGGCGCGGAGGCAGCCGGGGCCGGCGTTGCCGGAGGCGCCGGCTTGGGCGGCTCCGGCTTCTTCTGCTCGGGTGCCGGCGGCGTCGGCGGCTTCGGCTTGTCCTCGAGCTTTCCGGCCTTATCGACTTTCGGCGCCGCGGTGATGTCGGAGACGATGGTCGCCTCGATGCCGGGCGGCGTGGTGTCGATCTGGACCTTGAACAGCGGGATGACCACCAGCGCCACCACGACGAGGCCGAGGTGGAACAGCACCGA
>DASZYM010000066.1:0-2725 GCA_035545355.1 Dongiaceae bacterium | reverse complement strand
GGATCCATGTGCCGGTCGTGATCCGGACGCTTCGCGGTCAGCTCGATCACGTAGCCGTTGGGATCGCGGAAGTAGATCGAATCGATGAAGCCGTGATCGGAGATGCCGCGGACCTCGCGGCCCTCGGCCTTGCCCTTGGCCATCATCGTCAGGAGCACGTCATGCTCGACCTCGAGCGCGATGTGCAGGTCGTAATCGTGCTGGTCCTTGAAGGCGAAGGGCCGGTCCGGCGCCTCGAAGAAAGCGAGGTAGGAGCCGTTGTCCATGGCGTAGAAGGTGTGCAGCGCATCGGTCCGCCGCCCGGTCTTGGTCTCCTTGATCCAGAGCGTGCCGGCCAGAGGCAGGCCGAGGAACTCCTCGTAGAAACGCCGCGTCTCCTCGGAATCCCGGCAACGGTAGGCGTTGTGATGCAGGCCTTTGATCATGGTTGCACCTCTTCGAACGTCGCTCAGACCGCGGCGAATTCCTTGCCCTTCAGCGTGGCGGTGAATTCGTTGAACGGGCCGAACACTTCGGCATAGGCCGGGCGCCGCTTCATCGTGTCGAGCCAGCGCTTCACATTGGGGAAGCTCTGGAAGCCGCAGCCGACCAGCTCGCCGCTGGTCAGGATGCCGAGGCCGAAATAATCGGCGATGGTCAGCTTGTCGGCGACCAGGTATTGGCGCTTGGGCCCGAGCAGCTTCGCATCCAGGATGCCGAGCCAGCCTTCGCAGCGCTCCTTGGCCCAGTCGAGCGTCACCTTCTGCGATTCGTCGGTCGGCCTCTTGTGGTTCGGGAAGATCTGCGGATAGACCAGCCCATAGCCGAAGTCGCGGTAGAAGTTGACGTTGATCCAATCCATCATCTCGTTGATCTTGCCGCGGGTCTTGATGTCGCCCGCGGGATAGGCCGGAGAGCCGCTCTTCTCGGCGAGATATTTCAGGATCGCCGAGCTCTCGGTCAGGATGAATCCGTCATCGTCCAGCACCGGCACCATCTTGCTGGGATTCATGTTCGAGAACGGCTCTTTCACATGCTCGCCGCTGAAGAGATCGACGGTGACCTCGTCGAGCTTGATCGCGGAATCGTGCACGAAGAACAAGACGCATCGGCTGGTGGTCGATAGCGGATGGCAATACAGCTTCATGATCCCCTCCCGGCATTTGCTCTTGATTGTTGCGGAAAGGATAGGCCCGGGGGACGGCGGCTGTCCATCCGACCGGCCCGCGCCTCGCGGCAGCGTGAAGCCTCAATGCGGCAGCGAGACGACCACCCGCAGGCCGCCTTCCGGGCGGTTTTTCAACACGATATCGCCGCCATGGGCGCGCACCACGCTGCGCGCGATGGCGAGGCCGAGGCCGGCGCCGCCGGATTCCCGGTTGCGCGAGGCCTCCAGCCGGAAGAACGGGCGAAAGACGCGGTCGAGCTCGGCTTCGGGAATGCCCGGCCCGTGGTCGTCGATGGTGATCCGGTATTCCTTGCCCTCGCGGCGGAGCGAGACTTCCGCCGACTTGCCGTAGACGATCGCGTTCTCGATCAGGTTCGCGACGGCGCGTTTCAGCGCGATCGGCTGCGCCTCGATCGGCGCCTGCTGGCCGGCGAGCATCGGGTCGATGTCCAGCGAAACCCCGTCGAAGCCCTCGACCGCATCCATCAGCAGATCGCCGAGATCGAAATGCGCCCGCGGCTCGGGATTGGCGTCCTCGCGCGACAAAGCGAGGGTCGACTTGATCATGGTCTCCATCTCGTCGAGGTCGCGCAGCATCTTGTCGCGCTGCTCCTGGTCCTCGATGAATTCCGCGCGCAGCTTCAGCCGCGTGATCGGCGTCCGGAGGTCGTGCGAGATCGCCGCCACCATGGTTGCGCGATCCTCGATCAGGCGGCGGATGCGGGCCTGCATCTCGTTGAAGGCGCGGGCGGCGCGCCGCACCTCGCTGGCGCCGGTCTCCTTCAGCACCTCGGTGCGGCCGGAGCGGCCGAGCGCCTCGGCGGCGCGGGTGAGGCTGTCGAGCGGCGTCGTCACCCGGCGCAAGGCGTAGTAGCTCAGGAGCAGCACCGCCAGCACGCTGAACACCACCAGGCCCAGCAGCGGATATTCCAGCGGCAGCGAATCGATCGCGCTGAACTCGAAGTTGATCCAGGTGCCGTCGCGCAACGCCACCGAGACGCGGATCGGCAGCAGGCCCCGCTGGACCTGCTTCGTGGTCGAGGCGATCTTGCCGACCCGGATCTCCTCCCAATAGGAGCCGCGCAGGCGGTCCGACACCGCCCTGCCGAGATGATTGAGCCTGGTATCCGAGGTGGTCGGCTCGGTGACGCTCGGACTGCCGGCGACCAGCACCGTCATCGAGGGGCCGCTGATCGAGGCCGCGAGGCCCGGTCGCAGCACCGGCGAGGTGTGCTCCAGGAAAGCGGTGAAGGTGGCGATGCGCTCGGCGGCGCGCAGGTCCTCGATCTCGAGGATCGCTTCGTTGCGCTCCATGTTGTGGAACAGGGCGGTGATCACCTGCGAGGCGGCGAGCCCCGCCACGATGATCAGCACAAGCCATCCGAGAATGCTGTCCGGCGCGAAGCGGCGGATCTTCATCCCGCCGAGGGTCTTGCCGGCCGCGGGCGCCGCGTTCGTCCCGGCGGGCGCGGCTCCGGCGGTCGTGCCCGTTACGGCTGCGGCCGGGTCAGCGGGCGTTGCATGGTCGGACGGAATCCCGGCGCGCGCGCCGTCGTCGCGCACCGTATCGAGCGACAT
>DASZYM010000065.1:0-14141 GCA_035545355.1 Dongiaceae bacterium | reverse complement strand
CGCCGCCAAGGTGACGCTGACGCCTTTCTCATAGCCGGCTTGCGCATCGATCGCCTTCGCATCGGTCATGCCGGCGCCGACCGAGCTCGGCAGATCGTAGAAGCGGCACATCTGCACGGCGGCCGCGGTCAGCAACGCCTCTTCGCCGCCGCCGCCGGTGAAGGCGCCGGTGCGCAGGTCGGAGACGAAGGGCCAGATGCCGAAGGAAACCGGCAGGCCCGGCCAGATCAGGTTGCCGACGATCAAGGTGACCAAGGTCTCCGCCACCGTCTGTACCAGGGTGCCGGCCAAAGCCGCCGGTGCGGTGGCGCCGGCTTGCGCCGCGATCGCGGGATCGATGCACAGGCCGAGGCGCGCGTTCGCCACCATCACCTCGGCATTCTCCTTGCCGAAGCGCAAAGGCGAGACGATCGGACAGCCGCCGATCACGCAGAACGGGCGCTCGACGAACTTGCCTTCGCCGCCGAGGAAGGCGTCGAAGAACCGGATCAGCTTGGCGTGATGCTCGACATTCTCGATCGAGACGCCGAAGGATTTCTGCGTGCCGGCGAGACAGGCATAGGCGACGTTGAAATCCGAGGTCAGCCGGTTCGGCATGTCGGTCGCGACGATGGTCTGGCCGAAGCAATGCACATGCTCCAGCCGATCGACGAGGCGGGCGAAATCGTAGAGATCGAGCAGGGTCGAGGGCCGGTATTCGCCGGTCTCGAAATCCAGCACCTTGATCGCCTCGCCGGCGGTGGCGAAGTTGACCCGTGGCCCGCCGAGCTCCAGATCGTGCTCCGGGCTCACGCCATAGGCGGTGTAGCGCCGACAGGCGCGGGCCAGGATGTCCTCGACCAGCGATCGCGGGAAGCAGAGCCGGCCCTTGTCATTGAGCCGGCAGCCCTTGGGCAAAGCGACGTCGAGGATCTCCGGGATCGGATCGCCGACGCCGAGCTTCTCCAGCACGTCCAGCGCCGTCGCGTGGATCCGCTCCATGTCATGGTCGGAGAGCGGGCGATAGGTGCCGCCGGGCAGGCCGGGATGAACGGCGGTCGCTTTCGGTCCAGCCTGCCGCAGCGCGCGGCGTGCGGCACTCCCGCCACGTCCTGCACGGCCATGGCCTGGATCGACTAAGGCATTGATTTCCATGGCGCCGCTCATCATCCACACCGAATGTAATGAATGAACGTTCATTTCTAGAAGAGCACAGATCGCCGCTGAGGAAAAGGCCTGCGGAGCTTTCCGGGAGCGCCGGGGATTTCTATATTTCGGAACGCTTTCAGGAATGGATCAGATGAGCCCCGGCACGCAGACCCACGCCGACATCAAACCCAACCCCGAGAATCAGCTCGGGCAATCCACCAGCCCCTACTTGCTGCAGCACCGGCACAACCCGGTGAACTGGCGCATGTGGGGCGAAGGGACGCTCGCGGAGGCGAAGCGCGACAACAAGCCGATCCTGCTTTCGGTCGGCTACGCCGCCTGCCATTGGTGCCATGTGATGGCCCATGAGAGCTTCGAGGACGACGAGATCGCCGGCCTCATGAACAAGCTCTTCGTCAACATCAAGATCGACCGCGAGGAGCGGCCGGATCTCGACGCGATCTATCAGCAGGCCTTGGCGCTGCTGGGCCAGCATGGCGGCTGGCCGCTCACCATGTTCCTGATGCCGGACGGGCGGCCGTTCTGGGGCGGCACCTATTTCCCGAAGGAACCGCGCTACGGCCGGCCCGGCTTCGGCGACGTGCTGAAATTCGTCTCCGACATCTTCCATAAAGAGCCGGACAAGGTGCTGAACAACGTCGCCGCGATCGGCGAGGCGATGCAGAAGCTCGCCACGCCCAAAAGCGGCGGCGAGGTCTCGATGGCGCTGATCGACCGCATCGCCGACCGCCTGCTGGAAGAAGTCGATCCCGAGCAGGGCGGCATCGGCGGCGCGCCGAAATTCCCGCAGCCGGCGATCTTCACCTTGCTCTGGCGCGCCTATCGGCGCTCGGGCCGCGCCGCGTTCAAGGACGCGGTGACGACGACCCTGACGCGGATGGCGCAGGGCGGCATCTACGACCATCTCGGCGGCGGCCTGGCGCGCTATTCCACCGACGCCAACTGGCTGGTGCCGCATTTCGAGAAGATGCTCTACGACAATGCGGAGTTCATCCAGCTCCTGACCTTGGTCTGGCAGGAGACCAAGGATCCGCTCTACGCGACGCGGGTGCGCGAGACCGTCGCCTGGCTGGAGCGCGAGATGCTGGCGGCGCCCGACGACAAGGGCAACCGCGCCTTCGCCGCCTCGCTCGACGCGGATTCCGAAGGCGAGGAGGGCAAGTTCTACGTCTGGACCGATCGCGAGATCGACCAGGTGCTGGGCGACGAGGCCGATTTCTTCGACGCGCATTACGACGTCTCCCAGGACGGCAATTGGGAAGGCCTCACCATCCTCAACCGCTCGCGCAAGCCGGCGCTGCTGGATGCGGCGGGCGAGCAGCGCCTGGAGGCGGCGCGGGCGAAGCTGCTGGAGCGGCGCGCGGCACGGATCCGCCCCGGCTGGGACGACAAGGTGCTGGCCGACTGGAACGGGCTGATGATCGCGGCCCTGGCCGAGGCCGGCATGGCGTTCGACGAGCCGCATTGGATCGATCTCGCCGCCTCTGCCTTCGCCTTCATCCATCGCAACATGATGCAAGCGGGGCGCCTCTATCACGCCTGGCGCGAGGGCAAGCTGGCGCATCCGGCGACCCTGGACGACCATGCCGACCTGGCGCGCGCCGCTTTGCTCATGCATGAGGCGACCGGCGAGGCGCACTATCTCGATGCCGCGCGCGCCTTCGCCGCTTTGCTGGACGCCCATTTCTGGGACCCGAAGAGCGGCGGCTATTTCATGACCGCCGACGACACCAGGGACATGGTCGTGCGGCCGAAATCCGCCGCCGACAACGCGGTGCCGAACGGCAACGGCGTCATGGTCGAGGTGCTGGCGCGGCTCCATCACCTGACCGGCGAGCCGGCTTTCGAGGAACGCGCCCGCGCTCTGGCCGCGGCCTTTGCCGGCGAGGTCGAGCGCAATTTCTTCCCGCTCGCCACCGATCTCAACGCCAATGCCTTCCTCGGCAATGTGCTGGAAGTGGTGGTGGTCGGTCGGCGCGGCGATGCCGATACCAAGGCGCTGGTCGCCGCCGCGCTCGGTCCGTCCTTGCCCGACCGGCTGTTGCAGGTCGTGACGCCCGACGCGCCGCTGCCGGCCGGTCATCCCGCCTTCGGCAAGACCCGGCTGGACGGCAAGGCCACCGCCTATATCTGCCGGCACCAGACCTGCGGCATGCCGATCGCCGATCCCAAGGCGCTGGCGGCCGCGCTCTCCACCCGGCTCAGCGGCTAGTCTAGGACGCGACGACCCGCGGCGGCGTCAGCGGATTGGGCGGCGGCGGGCGGAGCAGCAGAAGCAGCAGGATCGTGCCCGCCAGCACCCAGGCGATCACCCAGAACGCGTCGATATAGGCCAGCACGTAGGATTCCCGCTGCACCCGGGCGCCGATGGTGAGCAGCGCCTGGGCCGTGCCGTCGCCGGCCGGCACACGGTCGCTGAAGCCGGCGGTGACCGCGGTGACGATGCGCTCGACGATGTCGGAGCCCGAGGCCAGATGCTGCTCGATCAGGTTGGAATGGACCTGCTCGCGCACCCGCACGAAGGTCTGGATGAAGGCGCTGCCGAGCTCGGAGCCGAACAGCCGCGCCGTCTGGATGGTGGCCGCGATGGCCGCCGCCTGGGGCGGCGTGATGTTCGCCACGGCAAACGTCACCAGCGCGGTGATCGCCACGGCGAGGCCGGTGGCCTCGACGATCTGCGAGGGCAGGAAATCGGCATTGGCCCAGTCATGGGTCAGCCCGGAATCCATCCAGCTCCCGACCGCGATGATGGCGAAGCCCAGCGCGATCAGCAGCCGCGCATCGATCCAGCGCAGCACGAGCGCGACCGCCGGCACCAGCACGAATTGCGGCAGGGCGATCCAGTTCAGCACGTCGCCGATCTGCAGCGCCCGCAGCCCCTGAACCCGGGTCAGATAATCCGGCAGGACGAAGGCCGTCGCGGTGGTGCCGAACCCGTAGATCGTGATCAGCACCGCCGGCACCCAGACATAGCTGCGCGACGCGATCTTCAGATGGATCAGCGGCCATGCGACGACCGCCTCGTTGATGAAAAAAGCCAGGATCAGCAGGCCGCCGCCCAGGAGCAGCCCGACGACCACGCCCGAATTCAGCCAGTCGAGGCGGTTGCCCTGATCGATCCCCGCATAGAGCAGGCCGAAGCCGAGGCCGGCAAAGATCACCCCGCCCCAATCGGTGCGCCGCAGCAGGTTGCGGTCGACCGGCTGGTCCGGCATGCCGATCACGATCAGCACCAGCAGCAGCGGCGTCAGCGCGACGTTCTGCCAGAAGATCCATTGCCAGTGACCGGTCTCGGAATAGAAGGCTTCGAGCGAGCTCGCGACGTTCTGCGAGAACACGAAGCGGAACGAATAGGCGGCGATGCCCCAGATCCACCAGCGCGGCGGCATCGCGCGCAGGATGAAACCGAGCGCCGTCGGAATGAAGGTCCCGACCGCGAGCCCGCGGATCGCCTGCAGGGTGATCACCTCCGCATAGCCGGTCGAGAACGGCACCAGAAGCGAGGAAAGCCCGAAGACGACGCTCGCCCAGAACAGGAAGCGGCGCGCGCCGATGACCGTGCTGAGCCAGGCCGCGGTCGGGCCGACCAGCATCTGCCCGGCGGAGAAGACCGAGGTCAGCCAGGACGCCTCGTCGAAACCGAGGCCGAGCCCGCCGCGGATATCCGCCAGGCCGAAGGTCGTGATCCGCGTGTTGAGGGTGGAGACGAAGGCGGCGATCAGCACCGCCGCCACGCCAACCAGCGGATAATGCGCACGCGGCGCCGGTATGCTGGCCGGCGCGGCGAGAACGGCCGCCGTGCTCACTGTTTCGGACCGCTCGTATCGGTGATGACGGTCGCGACCGCCGACATGCCGGGGCGCAGCTTGCCGGCCAGCGGATTGTCGGGATCGAGCGCGATCTTCACCGCGAGCCGCTGCACCACCTTGGTGAAGTTGCCGGTCGCATTGTCCGGCGGCAGCAGGCTGAATTGCGAGCCGCTGGCCGGCGATATCCCGGCCACCGTGCCGTGGATCACCACGTCCGGGAACGCGTCGACCGTGACCTCGGCCTTCTGGCCGACCGCCACATGGGTCAGTTGCGTCTCCTTGTAGTTGGCGACCACCCAGACGTTATCGAGCGGCACGACCGAGATCACCTGCGTGCCGGCATGGACATATTGCCCGTTCCGCACCCCGCGCTCGCCGACCAGGCCATCGACCGGCGCGGCGATCCAGGTATAGCCGAGCGTGATGCGCGCCAGCTCGAGCGCCGCGCGCTTGACCTTCACGTCGGCCCGAAGCTGGACCTCCTCGGTGTCGAGCACCGCCATCTGCTGCCGCTCGCCGTCGAGCTCGGCCTGGTTCTTCTCGAGCGTCGCCTCGAAGCGCTTCTGGTCGGCGACCGCCAGCTCGACCTTCTGGGCCGTGCCATAGGTGGTGGCGAGCAGGTTCTTCTGCCGCACCGTCTCCTGCTTGGCGCGATCGAGGTCGGCCTGGGTCGCGGCGATGGCGCTTTGCGCCGCGTCGATCTGCGCGTGCTGCAGGTCCTTCTTCGCCTTGATATTGCCGATCGCCGCTTCGGCCGCGAGCCAGTCGGCATAGGCCTGGGCGACATGCGCGCGATAGTCCTCGTGCTCGATCTCGACCAGCAGGTCGCCGGCCTTCACCGACTGGTAGTCGCCGACCGCGACATTGTGGATATAGCCATCGACCTTGGCGCTGAGCGGGGTGATATCGCCGCGGATATAGGCGTCGTCCGTGACCTGCCGCGCGCGGGAGCCGATCCAGGCGTCCCATTGCGTCGCCAGCAGGACGACGATGGCAAGCGCGGCGAGCACGATGACGACGCGGACCAGCAGTTCCACCGGCACGCGCCTGGGCGGCATGGCGGGCGCTTGAGCAAGGCCTGGGCCGGCGGATGGTGCAGCCGCACGGATTGCGTCGGAAGCCGGAGCCTCTGCCATGCTGCATCCTTCTCCCTGGCCGTCACGCGGCGTGACGGGAGACCGCGCCGATCGACCCTATCGCGGGCGGAAGGCGAAGTCCATGCGGGCGCCCTCTCGCCCGCCGGCCCCGATACCGAAAAAGCCTCAGCGCCGCCGCAAGCTCGCCCGAGACCTGCCGCAATACCGCCTTGATCGCGCGCCAGGGTTGCAGGCGCTGTTAAATCATCGACCTTCCACCGGGCGACCACGCTCTACCGACACCTAGGGGACATTCCATGACACCGAGACTATTGCCGGCGCTCTGCGCGGCCTTGTTGCTGGCCGCCTGCGGCAGCGACGCGGAGAAGCAGTCCGACACGCAGCCGCCGCAACTGGCCAATGCCGGCGGGACCGGCCTGAACGGCGACGGCGGAATCACCGGCAGCGGCAACGGCACCATGACCACGGCCGAGGCCATGAGCGCTCTCCAGAGCATCGGCAACACCGTCTATTTCGACACCGACAGCTACAGCCTGAACGCACAGGCGCAGACGGTGCTGCAGAAGCAGGCCGTCTTTTTGAAGCAAAACCCACAGCACGGCATCACCATCGAGGGCCATGCCGATGAGCGCGGCACGCGGGAATACAATCTGGCGCTGGGCGAACGCCGCGCCGAGACGGTGGTCAACTATCTCACCGCGCTCGGCATCGACGGCGCGCGCCTGAAGGAGATCTCCTACGGCAAGGAGAAGCCGATCTGCGTCGACAGCACCGAGAGCTGCTGGGGCCAGAACCGGCGCGGCGTCACGACGCTGGACAATTAGCGCGCCGGAAGGAGACTCCGCGATCTCAGCTTGGCACGTGCCAACGGGCGCCACGCGGCGGAGGCCGTGGCAAGCCGCGCCCGGACTTCCATAGGAATGTCGGCTTCGAGGCTGCCTTCACCAAACCAACCGACGGTCTTGGCGGTCCAAAGCGGGTTTAGGTCCGGGTAGAGCGCTTGTGCCGCGGCAATGCCACGCCGCAGTGTCAGGCCGCTTTCGAGCAGAGCGTCAATATCGATGTAATCCTTGGCTTCGGCGCGCTGTTGGACGGTCTTGAGCTTGGTTGCGAGAAGATCGAGGGGGGATGCGACACTGACACCGTTTGCGCAGCGGCGGGGAACACCAACCCGACCGAACTTCAGGCCTTCGAAGAAAAAGAGCTTGAGCGGCCTTCTCCCGATCTGAACCGAAACCACCAATGTCCTCGCGTCCTGCTGCAGCACCCGGCGAGATCGAAACCGACGCAGAAAATCCTCGATCGGCCGGAGCAGGCCGGTTCTCGAGGCGAACCAGTCGAAGTCCACGGATTCTCGGTGGCCGCATTGGAGCGCGATGGCCGTGTCGCCATAAAGGACGAAACCGGCTGGCATGTCACCGGCTGCCCCGTTCCAGAATTCAAGCTGCTCCCGCGGCAGAACGGTGAGGTCAGGCTTCAGCATGGGGCCGACGCCGCTTCGGCAGAGGAGGGACCGGAAGATGGAAGTGCCGGTGCCAGTAGGTCCAGGATCGGGGATCGATCGTTCCGGCGGGCGCAGATTGCAGTGACCGGATGATACGGCGGCGCCCGAAATACCCGCGAACCCAGACGTAGTCCTCGATCGTGCCCAGGGACAGCACCTGCCGGATTAGCCGGTCGGGATCCCGCTCCCATGTGTCCGGCGCTTCCCACCACAGATAGCGGCGCGCCAGGGTCCTGAGCTTTCGTGTGTCGGGGTTTCGCCGGCCCATGCGCCGACTATGCGGGCCGGCATCGGCGCTGTCGAGAGATCGGCAACCCTGTCTTGACGCGTCATAGGCGCTTCTGCCAACTTCGCTTCGTTCATGCGTCTTCAGGGCGGGGTGAAATTCCCCACCGGCGGTAGGGGCGAGCAGTCGCCCGAGCCCGCGAGCGCCGTCCTTTCCTTCGGGAAAGAACGGGTCAGCAGATCAGGTGACGCGGAGAGTTCCATCAGGAGCAAGCTCCGCCAGTCCTGGGCCGACGGTCAAAGTCCGGATGAAAGAAGACGAAGCGCCGCGATGCCCGGATTCCGCCTTATGGCGGATTCGCAGCTCCTCGCGGCGTTCGCCCTGAAACGTTTGTCGCAACACGTGAACCTGCGAGGACGTTTCATATGACCACCCTGCTCAACAAGCGTATCGAAGCCGCCTTGACCGCCTTGCGCGCCGGGATCCCCGTCGTGCTGCTCGACGATGACGATCGGGAGAACGAGGCCGATCTGATCGCCGCGGCGGAAACCCTGACCCGCGACGTGATGGCGCGCCTGATCCGCGATTGCAGCGGCATCGTCTGCCTCTGCCTCGACGACGAGACCGTGCGCCGGCTCGACCTGCCGCCGATGGCGGCGCGCAACGAATGCCGGCACGGCACCGCCTTCACGGTGTCGGTCGATGCGCGGCACGGCATCACCACCGGCGTCTCGGCCGCCGACCGCCTGGCGACCGTCCGCGCCGCGATCGCCGATCAGGCCAAGCCCGCCGATCTCATCCGACCCGGCCACATGTTTCCGCTCAGGGCGCAGCCCGGCGGCGTGCTGGCGCGGCGCGGCCATACCGAGGGTGCGGTCGATCTGGCACAGCTCGCCGGGTTGAAGCCCGCCGCCGTCCTCGCCGAGCTCATGACCAAGGACGGCGACATGGTGCGCGGCAAGGCGGCCAAGCATTATGCGCGGCGCAACGGCCTGCCGGTGCTGACCATCGCCGAGCTGGTCGCTTTTCGGAGCGGCGCGGTGCACGACGCGGCCTAGGGCTCCGGCTCCAAACGCGAGGCTTCCCTTTCGCGCCCGACCGGGCCAGAGTCCGGGCCCTAAATCACATCGGGAGCGAGAGAGATGAAGGCAAATGCGATCCGCATCCATGAGACCGGCGGGCCCGAGGTCATGCGCTGGGAGGAAGTGGACGTGCCGGCGCCGGGCGCCGGCGAGGTGACGCTGAAGCAGCATGCCTGCGGCCTCAACTTCATCGACACCTACCAGCGCAGCGGCCTCTATCCGATGCAGCTCCCGAGCGGCCTCGGCCTCGAAGCGGGTGCGACGGTCGAGGCGGTCGGGCCCGGCGTCACCGACTTCAAGCCCGGCGATCGCGTGGCCTATTGCACGGCGCCGGCCGGGGCCTATTCGACCTATCGCAACTATCCGACCGAGCGGCTGATCAAGCTGCCCGACAGCATCGACTTCGAGACCGCGGCGGCGATGATGCTGCAGGGCATGACGGTCGAGTACCTGATCCGCCGCACCTATCCGGTGAAGGCCGGCGATTTCGTGCTGTTCCACGCCGCGGCCGGCGGCGTCGGCACCATCGCCATGCAATGGCTGGCCAGCCTCGGCGCGATCACCATCGGCACGGCGGGCTCGCCGGAGAAATGCGCGCTCGCAAAGTCGCTGGGCGCCACCCATGTCATCAACTACCGCACCGAAGACTGGGTGAAGCGGGTCAAGGAGATCACCGACGGCAAGGGCTGCCATGTGGTCTATGACGGCGTCGGCAAGGACACGTTCATGGCCTCGCTCGATTGCCTGCGGCCGCGCGGCATGATGGCGACCTTCGGCAATGCCTCGGGCCCGGTGCCGGAGATCCCGCCGCTGCTGCTCAGCCAGAAGGGCTCGCTGTTCCTCACCCGGCCGACTTTGTTCCACTACATCGCCAGCCGCAGCGATTTCGAGCTTTCGGCCAATGCGCTGTTCGACGTCGTCACCCGCGGCGTGGTGAAGATCCAGATCGGCCACCGCTATCCGCTGCAGGACGCGGCCCAGGCGCATCGCGATCTCGAGGCACGCAAGACGACCGGTGCGACGATCCTGCTGCCGTAAGAGATAATCGTCAGGCCCGGGCTCGACCCGGGCATCTCGTTCCGACCGGCCTGAGAATGACGGTTTGGTCTCAGGCGGCTCGCGCCATCGCCGGCGCCGGGAAGGTCACGCTGGCGATGGTGCCGCGGCCGGGCTCGCTTTCCAGCGCCAGCACGCCGCCATTGAGCTCGGCCAGCGATTTCGAGATGGCGAGGCCGAGGCCCCAGCCGATCTGGCTGCGGGACTGGCTGTTTTCGATCTGGCCGAAGGGCTGCAGCGCGCGCTCCAGGTCGTCTCCGGCGATACCGATGCCGCTGTCCCGGACCCAGATGCGGAGCTTGCTTTCCGCCGTGACATGGGCGCCGAGGGTGATGACGCCACCGGGCTCGGTGAACTTCACCGCATTGCTCAGGAAATTGATGATCATCTGCTTCAGGTGCTGGCGATCGACCCGGAGCTTCGGCAGCTCGGGATCGATCTCGACCTTGAGGTCGATCGCGCGCTCGCCGGCGCGCTGGCGCATCATGGCGAGACAGGCGGGCGCCAGATCGCCGACATCGACCTCCTCGGGCTGCGGCTTCATCTTGCCGTTCTCGATCTTGGCGATGTCCAGCATGCCATCGATCAGCTTCAGCAGATGCCGGCCGGCGGTGGTGACGTCCTGGGCATAGCCGAGATAGCGGTTATCCCCGCCCAGCGGCCCGAAGGCTTCCAGCGCCATGATCTCGGAGAAGCCGATGATCGCGTTCAGCGGGGTGCGGAGCTCGTGGCTCATATGCGCCAGGAATTCGGACTTGGCGCGGTTGGCGACCTCGGCGCGGCGCTTGGCCGCGGCGAGCTCATGCGCCAGGTTCCAGAGCTGCCTTTTGTGCCGGATCAGCATGGCGACCAGGAACAGCAGCGACAGCAGCACCGCCGCGGTGATCCCGGCCAGCAGGCCGAAATCGAGCGCGATGCGGTCCCGCTCCTGGTCCGCGGTCTCCAGGCCGTGATGATAGGAGGCGAGCGCGATCCGCCGCACCGGGTCTTCCAGCCGGCGGGCCTCGGCATAGAGATCGGCGGCGGCCGCTTTCACCGAGCCATGCGCCACCACCGTCAGGCGCATCTCCGCCGCGACGCGCTGCAGGGCGTCCATGTCGGCGTCGAAAGCAGGATCCTGCGGCAGGTCGGACCGCGCGCTGCCGGTGCTCGCGACGCGGCTCCAGGTCTGGAACGCGTTCCAGCGCGCCTCGAGCTGCGTTGAGTCACCGATATGGTCGAGGGTCGCGGCCAGCGCCTCTTCGAGCCGGGTGAACTGGGTTTCGACCTGGGTGCCGGTCCAGGTCATGTTGTAATGCGGCGCCTGGCGCAGCTCTTCGAGCCGGTTGACCGCATGGGTGCCGAGGAAGCCGACGAGGACGATCAAGCCGGCGATGGTGAGCGCGATCGCCGCATCGACCAGCCGCGGAATCCCGCATGCTTTCCGCAGCAATGCCGCACAGCGCGACATGATGCCCTCGGCGCCGAGGCTGTCGGTGAACCGGGCCGTGCTCATCGGACGGTCAGCCCGGTCAGTTGCCAGACGCAGCGGGCGAAGTAGATATCCTTCTTCAGCTCCGGATCGGCCGAGAACGGATAGACGATCCAGAGCGGGCCCTTGTCCTCGGGCCGCAGCAACTGGCCGTTCTGTGCATAGGCGAGCAGGACGTCGTAATCCTGGAAATCGGCCAGCGGAATCTCGATGCGGTATTCGTCGGTCCCGGCGGCGACGACCGTCTCTCCCTTCGCCCCCAGGCGCGCCAGGAGGTCGCGCATCCACACGCCCTCGAAATGCACCGCGCCATCGGTCCAGGGCGTTTCCGTGGTGAGATCGGCTTGCGGCAAGGTTCGCAGGAAGGCGAGATCCAGCGCCGCCGTTCCGCCCTGACGGACCGCGGCCAGGTTGCCGCTCACCGCCAGGATCGGCGCGCCCTGGGGCGCCGGCAAAGGCTCGGTCGCCGCGGCCGCGCTCCAGGCCAGCGAAGCCAGCAGCGCGGCGCCGGCCACGGCACCGCCCATCGTGCAGCGCCGGCCACGCCCTGCGCCCGTCGCGCCCATCACGCCAGTTCTCCTCCGCCCCGAAAATTCAGCGGACCGGATAGTGCAACGGCATTGATTTAAACGGCGTTAACTTGAGGCGGATCAAGGACTAAGAACATAGTCCGGTATGCAGGATTCGGGCAAAAAGAAGCGCCGCCCGGAATGGGCGGCGCATGGTCGATAGAGCCGGAGAGCGCGGCCTTACTGGTTCATCGACTGGAAGAAGTCCGAATTGGTCTTCGAATGCTTCAGCTTATCGATCAGGAATTCCATCGCATCGGTGACGCCCATCGGCATCAGGATGCGGCGCAGGACCCACATCTTCGACAGGGTGCCCTTGTCCACCAGCAGCTCTTCCTTGCGGGTGCCGGACTTGGTGATGTCGATCGACGGGAAGGTGCGCTTGTCCGAGAGCTTGCGGTCCAGGATGATTTCCGAGTTGCCGGTGCCCTTGAACTCTTCGAAGATCACCTCGTCCATGCGGCTGCCGGTATCGATCAGCGCGGTGGCGATGATGGTCAGCGAGCCGCCTTCCTCGATGTTGCGCGCCGCGCCGAAGAAGCGCTTCGGCCGCTGCAGCGCGTTGGCATCGACGCCGCCGGTCAGCACCTTGCCCGATGACGGCACGACGGTGTTGTAGGCGCGCGCCAGGCGCGTGATCGAATCCAGCAGGATGACGACGTCGCGCTTGTGCTCGACCAGGCGCTTGGCCTTCTCGATCACCATTTCGGCGACCTGGACGTGGCGCACGGCCGGCTCGTCGAAGGTCGAGGAGACGACCTCGCCTTTGACCGAACGGGCCATGTCGGTGACTTCTTCCGGCCGCTCGTCGATCAGCAGGACGATCAGGTAGCATTCCGGGTGATTGGCCGCGATCGAATGCGCGATGTTCTGCAACATGACCGTCTTGCCGGTCCGCGGCGGCGCGACGATCAGCGCGCGCTGGCCTTTGCCGATCGGGCAGATGAGATCGATGATCCGCGCCGTGATGTCCACCTTCTGGACATCGTGGGATTCGCGGGAGCCGCGCAGCTTGCCCTTGCCGAGCTCCATGCGCTTGCCGGGCTCGATCTTGATCGCCGGCGCTTCTTCCTCGCGCTTGGGCAGCTCGACATCGCCCTTGCCCTCGAGCTCCATCGACAGGCGCTCGTCAGGATAGAGCGGCGTCAGGTTGTCGAAGTTGATGCGGTGCCGGATCTTGTCCGGATCGTCGAAATTGATCTTGTTGACCTTCAGCAGGGCGAAATAGCGCTCGCCGTCCTTGGGTGCGCGGATCTGGCCCTCGACGGTATCGCCGGTCCGGAGGCTGAAGCGCCGCACCTGGCTGGGCGAGACGTAGATGTCGTCGGGACCCGGCAGGTAGTTGGCCTCCGGGCTCCTAAGGAAGCCGAAGCCGTCCTGCAGGATCTCGAGCACGCCGTCGCCGAAGATCGCCGTGTCGTTCTCGGCGAGCTGCTTCAGGATGGCGAACATCATGTCCTGGCGCCGGAGCGCGCTCGGATTCTCGATTTGCAGGCTTTCGGCGAATTCAAGCAATTCGGCCGGCGACTTGCGCTTCAATTCTTGGAGGTTCATGGGTCTGAATGCGGGGTTATCTGCGTTCGGTGACATAAGGGGGAATAAATGGCCGCGGTTTCTGGGGATTGGGACGCGAGGTGGCGGACTTCGGTTCGGATCGCCGACGGGCCTGGGCCCCGAAGCGTCCAACCGGGCCCAGCAGATTCCGTACGGCTAAAACCCTATCCCCGATCCTAACGATCCCAGCGGCCTTATTTCTTGGCCGAGTTTGCGAATTTTACGTGGGAAGAGCGAGGAGCTGACGGGTCCTGCCAGAGTGCTATCACTGCGGATACCGGATAGCCCTTAGGAAGTCAAATGGCATTTTTGCGAGCGGTTTCAAGAGGCCCCGAGTCCGGAGTTTCGCCGGGGTCGATCCGGCCAAGGCGTTAAGGAAAGCCGGCTTGGCCGGCCGCTTTGCATTCAGAACGGCTTAACCACGACCAGGATCAGGATCCCGATCAGGATCACCGCCGGGACCTCGTTCATGATCCGGTAGAATTTCTCGGTATGGCGGTTTTCGTCCCGGGCGAACTGCTTGCGCCAGCGGGAATAGCCGGCATGGACGAGCTGCATGCAGAGCACCAGCAGCAGCTTGCCGTGCAGCCAGTGCTCGGACCAATGGTTGCCGAGCCAGGCCAA
>DASZYM010000064.1:0-8811 GCA_035545355.1 Dongiaceae bacterium | reverse complement strand
GGCGCGTCCGCCGGCAAGAGCTGCTCAGCCTCGATCTGGAACTGTCGGATGGATCGCGCAATGCGATTGCGCGGTCCCGCGCCCTGCTGAAGCGCACGGGACCCGGGCGGTTGGGCGCCGATGGCGCGTCCGCAGGGCCGGCGCGGCCTCTGGCGCGCCGCGAGGCGCCGGTCCCGCCGGCAGGCGCGCTCCGAAGCGAAGGCGAATGGGAGGCCGAGATGGAGGTCACCGTCCAGAGCTTGCTGCTGAATATCGCGCGGGCCGAGGAGCTGACCCGGCAGCATGAGTGCCTGATCCATGAGATCGAGCATCATTGTGCGGATGCCCGACAGCAGATCCGGAGCATGAAAGCGACCGCCCGGAAGCTCCGCGGCGATGCGGACCGGGAAGCCGAGCCCGAGGCATCGCCCGGGTGAAAGGGGCGCACGGCACGTCCTGGCGCCGTGCCGATTGGCGGGGTGGAGGTGCCCATGCCCGATATCGAGAGCTTGACCGCGGACTTGAAGAAAGCGGAAGCGCATGTGCGGCAGGGCGAGGAGCATATTCGCCGGCAGAAGCGCATCATCGCCGTGCTGGAACGGGACGGCCATAATTCAGGCATGGCGCGGGACGTGCTGAGCACCTTCGAGCGGATCCAGGAAGGTCATATCGCCCATCGCGACCGTCTGGCCGTCGCACTGGGGGAAGCCGCTGACTGAAATCCTGTCAGCGCGGAGTTATCCACAGCAAAAGCCGAGCGTTAACTATAATTCTCTTGATCCGGCCGCGAGTCCGGTGCCCCATCGCATTATGGGAATAAGGGCCCATTCGCCATGGGAATGAGACTGGGTTTCCACGATGCCGAGGAATTGCGCGACCGGCATGCGGCGCTGCAAGAGCGATCGCCCCTGGAGCGGATGCAATTTGCCCGGCAGATGCAGAATGCGCATTGCGCGGTGGATGCGTCCTGGAAAACCCTCGAGCGCTCCAGAGCCCTGGTCGAGAATGCCGACCGGTTCAGCCGCGACCGCGAGATCCACGCCCTGGTCGATGACCTCATTGCCCAGCAGCGCGAGCTGATCGCGCTGAGGGATGACGGCGCCATGCTCGCCGCCATGGCCCCGCGGCCGGGAAGGCGCTAGGGCAGGCCCACCGGCCATTCACTCCCGCCCATCGAAGTCCAAGGCATCCGCCGCGACGCGGTATCGCGTCGCGCGGGACATCCCGGGCAGGTGATCGGTGCTGTGCAGCAGATCGCGCGATTTCGAGATCGCCGCCATCGATCCCCGGAACGTCATGGCATTGGTGCGTCGGAATTCGTCGATGGAGAGCCTGAACGCGCGCAATCGTGCACGCAGATGACGGATGCTGTCTTCGTCGTAAGCCATGACGCGCGCTCCCTTGCGAACGGGAGCGCGGGACACCGAATGGTCGAGTGCCGCAGTCTCTCAGCCGCCGGCATGTCCAAAAATGGAGCCAGCGATACAATGAAACCCCGGGGGCGGTCGAAAGGTTCAATCGCCGGCGACAAATATGCGCTCCCGCGGGGCGGAAAGCCGGACCCGCCGGAAGAGAGGCCGGGTTCTTACCGGGTTACCGCGTCGGCACCGGCTTCTCGCCGGAATAGTCGTAGAAGCCGCGGCCGGACTTGCGCCCGAGCCAGCCGGCCTCGACATATTTCACCAGCAGCGGGCAGGGGCGGTACTTGCTGTCGGCGAGGCCGTCATAGAGCACCTGCATTACCGAGAGGCACACGTCGAGGCCGATGAAATCGGCAAGCTCCAGCGGACCCATCGGGTGGTTGGCGCCGAGGCGCATCGCGGTGTCGATCGAGTCCACCGAGCCGACGCCCTCGTAGAGCGTGTAGACCGCCTCGTTGATCATCGGCAGCAGGATGCGGTTGACGATGAAGGCCGGGAAGTCCTCCGAGGTCGCGGTGGTCTTGCCGAGCTTCTCGGCCAGTTGCTTGGCGGCGTTGAAGGTGTCGTCGTCGGTGGCGAGGCCCCGGATCAGCTCGACGAGCTGCATCACCGGCACCGGGTTCATGAAATGGATGCCGATGAACTTCGACGGCCGGTCGGTCGCCGCACCCAGCCGCGTGATCGAGATCGAGGAGGTGTTGGAAGCGATCAGCGCCGATGGCTTCAGCATCGGCGAGACCTTCTTCATGATCTCCTTCTTGATCTCTTCCTTCTCGGTCGCGGCCTCGATGACGATGTCGCAATCCTTGAGGTCGTCGTACTGCGTCGAGGTCTTGATCCGCTTCAAGGCGGCGTCGCGGTCGCCTTCGGTGATGAGCTGGCGGCGGATCTGCCGGCCCATGTTCCCCTTGATCGTGTCCAGGGCCTTGTCGAGCTGCGGCTCGCTGATATCGACCAGGTTCACGTCGAGATGGGCCAGCGAGCAGACATGGGCAATGCCATTGCCCATCGCACCCGCACCGATCACGCCGACTTTCTCGATCATCTTTCGCCTTTCCCGGGAGGGGCCCGGTTATTTCTTGTCCAGGGCCTGCGTGAGCTCAGGCACCGCCTGGAACAGGTCCGCGACCAGGCCGTAATCCGCCACCTGGAAGATCGGGGCGTCCTCGTCCTTGTTGATCGCGACGATCACCTTGGAATCCTTCATGCCGGCCAGATGCTGGATCGCACCCGAGATGCCGACCGCGATGTAGAGTTCCGGCGCCACGATCTTGCCGGTCTGGCCGACCTGGTAGTCGTTCGGCACGTAGCCGGCATCGACCGCCGCGCGGCTGGCGCCGACCGCGGCGCCGAGCTTGTCGGCCACCGCTTCCAGCAGCTTGAAATTGTCGCCCGACTGCATGCCGCGGCCGCCCGAGACGACGATCCGCGCCGAGGTCAGCTCCGGACGCTCGGTCTTCTGCACTTCCTGGCCGAGGAACTTCGACTGGCCGGTATCGCCCTGGGAGGCGACGGTCTCGATCGCCGCCGAGCCGCCTTCCGCCGGCGCGATGTCGAAGGCCGTCGCGCGCACGGTGATGACCTTGATCTTGTCCGAAGACTGCACCGTCGCCAGCGCATTGCCGGCATAGGTCGGGCGCACGAAGGTGTCCGGGCTCTCGACGGCGGAGATTTCCGAGATCTGCTGCACGTCGAGCAAGGCAGCGGCGCGCGGCATGATGTTCTTGCCGTTGACCGTGGCCGCGGCCATCACGTGGCTGTAATTGGGGGCGAGGCTGACGATCAGCTTCGCGGTGTTCTCGGCGAGAAGATGCGCATAGGCCGCGTCGTCGGCCTTCAACACCTTGGCGATGCCGCCGACCTTGGCGGCGGCCTGGGCCGCGCCGTCGCAATTCTGGCCGGCAACCAGGATGTGGATGTCGCCACCGATCTTCTTCGCAGCCGTCACGACATGCAGGGTCGCGGGCTTCAGCGACGCGTTGTCATGCTCGGCGACAATCAGGATGGTCATGGAGTTCTTCCCAGAAAGGAGATCTTTTGCGGAAAGCCGGTCAGATGACCTTGGCTTCGTTGCGGAGCTTCTCGACCAGCTCGGCGGCGGTCTTCACCTTGACGCCGGCCGAGCGCTTCGGCGGCTCGACCACCTTCAAGGTCTTCAGCCGCGGCGCGGGATCGACGCCGAGCGCTTCCGGGGCGAGCTGCTCGATCGGCTTCTTCTTCGCCTTCATGATATTCGGCAGCGAGGCGTAGCGCGGCTCGTTGAGGCGGAGATCGGTGGTCATCACGAACGGCGTCTTCACCTGCACGGTCTCGAGGCCGCCATCGACCTCGCGGGTCACGTTGGCGGTGCCGTCGCCGTTGATCACCAGCTTCGAAGCATAGGTCGCCTGCGGCCAGCCCAAGAGGGCGGAGAGCATCTGGCCGGTCTGGTTGCTGTCATCGTCGATCGCCTGCTTGCCGAGGATGCAGAGGCCCGGCTGCTCCTTATCGACCACGGCCTTGAGGAGCTTGGCGACGGCGAGCGGCTGCAGCTCGACATCAGTCTGCACATGGATGCCGCGATCGGCGCCCATGGCGAGCGCGGTGCGGATCGTCTCCTGGCACTGCGCCCCGCCCAGCGAGACGGCGACGATCTCGGTCGCCTTGCCGGCTTCCTTCAAGCGCACGGCCTCTTCGACCGCGATCTCGCAGAAGGGGTTCATCGACATCTTCACGTTCTGGGTCTCGACGCCGGTGCCGTCCGCTTTCACGCGCACCTTTACGTTGGCGTCCACCACCCGCTTAACCGCGACAAGGACTTTCATCGTGCTGCCCGAATCTCGAAAGGAGTTCTCACGAAGGAGGTGACTGCGAAATGCCGGCTTCGGGGCTGCGTGGCGGTCGTCGGCGCGCTCTGGCGCCGCGATGCCGCGCGGTGGCCCCAGTCCGCGCTTTTCGCGGCTGCACAATAAGGATCGGTCGGATTTGTGTCAACGCAACGCGACACGACGCGCCGGCGCTAATCCACCGCTATAACCAATTGACGATAAAAGATTATGCAGCTCGAACGTCGCGGATGCGTCAGACCGTGACGTCGGTCGTGACGGTGACTTCGGTGGCGATCTGGACGGCGATAGCGGTGGTGTCGTCAGCAATCGCGCCGCCCGAGTCCACCGTCCCGGCGGAAGCGTCGCCCGTACCCGGATCGGACGTGCCGTCCGCAATCTCCTTGCCGGCATCGGCGATGGCGCTGTTCACATCCGCATCGGCGTCGGAGACCGAGCGTTCGAGGTCGCGATAGGCCTTGTCCTCGTCGGGATCGGGCCGGTGCTTGCGGGCGGCCCGCGCCGCCGCGGCCAGGAAGGCGATGAGGCCGCGGGCCTGGGCGATGGCGATATGCGCGTCGTCGCTGAGCTTCTCCAGCGCCTGGCGGCCCCAGGCGATCGGATCCTCGCCGCTCGGGACCGAGCCGGTAGAAGTCTGGTCGCCGGAGGAAGCATCGCCCGCCGGATCGGTCCCGTCCGCTTGTGGCGCGGCGGCGGTCTGGACATCCGCGGTCTGGGCCGACGTGTTCCCGGCGTCGGTGCCTGCATTCTCGGCGCTGTCGCCTTGCGGCAGAGGCGCGGCGGCGACCGGAACGCTGCCGGAGCCGTCGGCGGTCAAGGCGGTGGCGGCGATGCCGCTGGCCAGGCCGCGCACCGCGGCGGCGACCTCATGGGCGGCCTGCGCCGCTTCCTGGGCGATGCGGCGGAGCTGCTTGGGATCGCCGCTGGCCACCGCCATCTGCGCCTGCATGCGCAAGGCCTGCAGCTTGGCCTTGGCCTCGCGCAGGCGCTCGGCGGAGATTTCCTTGTTATCGGATTTCTGCGCCTGCTGCAGGCGTTTCAGCATGTCGTCGCTGATGAGATTGTCGTCGGTCTTGTCCAGCACGTCCTTCAGGAAGGCCTTCAGCTTGGCCGCCGGGCTGATCGTGGTGCTGGTCATCAGGTCGAGATAGCTCGCGCTGCCGGATGCGAGGCTGGCGCTGCTCTGATAGGCGGAGACCGCAACCGACGTCTTCGCGGTCACCTGGCTGCGGACATGGTTCTGGGCGAGCTGCACGTTGCGCGCGAGGCTCAGCGTCGCTTCGCTGCGCGCCGCAAGGCTGAAGATTCCCTGGCTCTCGATCATCGCGCCCTCGATTCTGGACCGGGCAGGAAGATTACAACACTAGGAGTTGCGGGTTAACGGTTTGTTAAGGTGGGGTTGATGGGTGCCGGGGCGCACTGGACCAATAGACTCAGCGCGCCTACCGATGAGCCCCCGGCTGCCACAGCACATCCCGCGCGCCCCAGTCATTGGCCGCGCGGGCTGCCACGAACAGGTGATCGGACAGCCGATTGACGTATCGGATCGCTGCCGCGTTCACCGCCTCGCGCTCGGCCAGAGCGGTGATTTCGCGCTCGGCGCGGCGGACGATGGTGCGGGCGAGATGGAGATGCGCCGCGGCGGGACTTCCTCCCGGCAGCACGAAGCTCGTCAGCGGCGCAAGCTTCGCATTCATGTCGTCGATCTCGCGCTCCAGCCGTTCGACCTGGCTGTCGAGCACGCGCAGGGCTTCGGCGCTGCGCCGATCGCCCGCCGGGCGGCAGAGATCCGCGCCGAGATCGAAGAGATCGTTCTGGATCCGCCCGAGCATCGCATCGAGCTCGCCCGTCGTGTGCAATCGCGCGATGCCGATCGCCGCATTCGCCTCGTCGATCGTGCCATAGGCGGCGACGCGGGGATCGTGCTTCTTCACCCGGTCGCCGGAGCCGAGCGAGGTCATGCCGGCATCGCCGCCCTTGGTATAGATCCGGGTGAGCTGGACCATCCCGCGCCTAATGGACGACCAGGCCCAGGAAGAAGCAGGCGATCGCCAGCCCCTGGAAGATGACGCGCATGCGCATCAGCTTGTTGGCGTATTTGTCGTTGAACGCGCCGCCCTTGCCCATGGCCGTCACGCCCACGAGCAGGATCACGAGAGTCGCCACCGCGAACAGGCCGCCGAGGCCGAGGAAAAAGAATCGCATGGCGGCACTATAGAGGCCGCGCGGCGGATGTCGACGCCCCCGGCCGACATGCCCAAGGTCGACGTATCCCGGCCGAGCCGCTAGATTCGCGCGCCTTTGCCGCAGGAGAACGCGATGCGCAAGCTCAAGCTGCCGATGGGGGACGCGATTCCGGTGCTGGGGCTCGGGACCTGGAAGATGGGCGAATCCCGGGCGAAGCGCGCCGACGAGGTGCGCGCCCTGCAAGCGGGCATCGATCTCGGCATGACCTTGATCGACACCGCCGAGATGTATGCCGAGGGCAAGTCCGAGGAAGTGGTGGCCGAGGCGATCGCCGGGCGCCGCCGGGAGGTCTTCGTCGTCACCAAGGTGCTGCCCTCCAACGCCTCGCGCAAAGGCGTGGTCGCCGCAGGCGAGCGCTCGTTGAAGCGGCTCGGCACCGAAGTCATCGATCTCTACCCGCTGCACTGGCGCGGCGGCCAGCCGCTGGCCGAGACCCTCGCAGGCTTCCATGACCTGATGAAGGCCGGGAAGGTCCGCGCCTTCGGCGTGAGTAACTTTGATGTCAGCGATATGAAAGAATGGCTGGCCCTCAATGGTGCCGCCGATGCCAAGGCCGGCACGCAAACGAATCAGGTCCTCTACAACGTCACGGCGCGCGGTATCGATTTCGATCTCATCCCATGGCAGGCGGAACGCGGCATCCCGATCATGGCCTATTCGCCGCTGGCCCAAGGCGGCCTGCCCCGCGCCAAGGGGTTGCAGGCGGTCGCGGCACGACATGGCGCGACCGTGGCACAGGTCATGCTGGCCTGGTGCCTGCGCCATCCCGGCGTGTTCGCCGTGCCGAAAACGAGTCGGGTGGAGGCCGTCCGCGAGAATGCCGGCGCCGCGTCCCTGGCGCTGAGCGCCGAGGATCTGGCCGAGATCGACCGGGACTTCCCGCCGCCACGCGCCGCGAAACCCCTCGAAATGCTGTGAAACTGTTTTGGATGAACCGGCGAGCGGCCATTGGTTACCGAGCGTTACGCGAGACCGTCGGAAATCCATCCGTGCGGATGCGTGACCGGCTTATATTCATGTGTATCGGGGCAAGCGGCGACGATTCGGGTACCGCACATGGCATAGCCGCCGGTTCTCGGCATAGGATGGCTGTGGGCTGGCGTGACGTGCAGGGGAGTTGCGTGAGAGCGATCGGCGACGGGGCCGGGCGCGCCCTCGGGGGTGTTGCCGCGGCGGAACGCAGATGACCGCATTGGTGACCGGAGCCTCCGGTTTCGTCGGCTCGGCGGTGGCGCGCGCGCTGCTGCGCCGGGGCGAGACCGTGCGCGCCTTCGTGCGGCCGAGCAGCGACCGCCGCAATCTCGAGGATATCAAGATCGAGGTCGAGGTCGGCGACCTGCGCGACCGCGCCTCGGTCGAGCGCGCGGCCAAGGGCTGCGACACCGTGTTCCACGTGGCGGCGGACTACCGGCTCTGGGTGCCGAAGCCCGAGGACATGTTCCACGCCAATGTCGACGGCACGCGCAACGTGATGGAGGCCGCCGCGAATGCCGGCGCCCGGCGCATCGTCTATACCAGCAGCGTCGCGACCCTCGGCCTGCCGCAGGGCTCCGAGCCCGCGAACGAGGAGACGCCGGTCAAGCAGAGCGACATCATCAGTCCCTACAAGCAGTCGAAATTCGCCGCCGAGGCGCTGGTGAAGCGCATGGTGAAGGAGCAGGGGCTGCCCGCCGTCATCGTGCACCCCTCGACGCCGATCGGCCCCCGCGACGTGAAACCGACGCCGACCGGCAAGATCGTGGTCGAGGCGGCGAAGGGTCGCATGCCGGCTTTCGTCGATACCGGTCTGAACGTCGTCCATGTCGATGACGTGGCCGAGGGCCATCTGCTGGCGCTCGAGAGGGGCGAGATCGGCGGCCAGTACATCCTCGGCGCGGAGAATCTCTCGCTGGCGCAGATCCTGGCGACGGTCGCCGAGATCGTGCACCGGCCGGCGCCCAAGTGGAAGCTGCCCCACGACATGGTGATGCCGATCGCCTATCTCGCCGAGTTCTGGGCCTGGCTGACCGGGCGCGAGCCCTTCGTGACCCGCGACGGCGTGCGCCTCGCCCGGAAGATGATGTATTTCTCCAGCGATCATGCGAAACAGGCCCTGGGCTATCGGCCGCGGCCGGCCAAGATCGCCATCGCCGACGCGGTTTCCTGGTTCAGCCAGCACGGCTATCTTTAGCGCCCTGTAGTTCCCGGGGATCGTCACCCGCCATCGAGAGGTTCTTCGCGTTGCGCCTGCGCGTCCTGATCGGCGCGGCCTGCGGTCTCGCCGCAGCCGTCTTCATCTTCATGCAGCACGATTGGGGCGAGGTCTGGGACGCCGTCTCGCTGATCGGCTGGGGCCTGCT
>DASZYM010000063.1:0-3562 GCA_035545355.1 Dongiaceae bacterium | reverse complement strand
ATCGCCTTGAAGGCGGCGCGCGCGGCGTCGCGATCGCCGGCGGCGGTCGCCAGGTAGCACAGCATCATCCAGTCCCGCGGCGTGAGGCCATAGACACGGGCACGGGTCGCGAAAGCGCGCTGCGCCGTCGGCCAGTCGATGCCCGTGACGGGGTTGAAGACCTGGTCGCCTTCGGTCGCCCAGATCAATGTCGATGCGGCGACGGAATAGGCGACATCGCCGGTCTCGCCGCCGGGATCGATCAGCAGCGAGCGCATATAAGGCGTCGCGAGGTCGCTGCGTCCCGACCATTTCGCCTCGATCATGTTGGCGAAGGTGTCGTAGAGCGGAAAGTAGGTCGGAAACCGCGTCCGCCCGACCTTGTAGATGCCTTCGATCTGGGCGCCGGGCGCGCCGAAGTCGCGGGCGAGCTCGAGCAGGATGCGCGTCGCCTCGGGATCGTCCTCGGGCCGGAGATCGCGCGCATAGCCGGCATCGATCTTCAAGCGCTCGCCGAAGAGCCGCCAACCGGCCGGCGTCACGGTGTTGGCGAAGCCGCAGCCGCGCGCCGCCCAGGCCGCGATATGCCAGAAACGGAGCAGGGCGACGCGCGGCGTCTCATCGGCGGGTGCGCGGTCCCGCCAGGCTTCGAGCTGCTGCCGGCGCCGGTCGAACACGTCGTCCTTCTGGCAATGGTCGTAGTCGAAGCAATCGCTCTGGGCCAGCCCGCGGTAGAAGAGCTCGAGCTCCGTCGTGCCGCCGGGCAGGCGATGGGTGAGATCGTGGGCGACGCGCCCGGTGGCATCGAGCCGGTCGAAATCGCCGTCGAGCAAAGTCTGCTCCACCGCCTTGCAGAACTTGGCCAAGCCGACATCGGCGCCGAATGCGATCGGCGCGGTATCCGCTTGCGCCGCCGCCGCGGCGATCAGCAAGCCCGCCGCCAGCATGAAGAGCCGGAGCCTCATCGCGGCGCTCCGTGGAGCTCGCCGCTGGTGATCCAGGGCAGGCCCTGCTCGTAGTAGAAATCGGCGTCATGCCAGACGTCGGGATTCCAGATCGGCGCGAAATGCCGGTAGGCGTCGAGCGCGGCCGGCCGGTCGATCGCGACGATCGCCATGTAGCAATACATGTTCCAATCGTAATTGCTGGCGCCGTACCGGCGCTGGATCAGATCGATGCCCGGCTTCGCCTTGCTCCAGGTGAGGCCGGTCTCGAGGAAGAGGTGCGGGTAAGCGACGTAGCTCGCCGCTTCCTCCGTCACCACGGCATAGGCGATCTGCCCGTCCTCGCCGCCGGGATCGTCGAGCAGGGTCTCGGCGAACCAGCCGATATCGCCCGCGTTGCCGTACCAGCCGGTGTTCAGCAGCGACGCGTAATCGGTGTCCAATCCCAGGAAGCGCGGAAAGGCCTCGTGACCCTCGTGGAACATCGCGTCGATCTGCTGCCGGGTGCCGCCGGAATCGCGCAGCAGCTCGAGGGCGATCATGTAATAGGCGGGATCGCTGCGCAGCCCCGGGTGCCGGAGGAAGGAGCGGGCGATCCGGACGCGGTCGTAGAACGTCTGCCACTGATCGAAGCCGGCATCGTGGTATTCGCCGCAGCCCTTGGCCGTCCAGGCGAAGTAATCCCAGAACCGTGCATTGGCGATCCAGGCCGTCGGCTGTTCAGGCACGCGGTTCAACCAGTCCTGCAGCCGGCGCTCGAGGGGGCGGTAGTCCGCCTTGCAGTCGTAGCCGTAGCAGCCCGGGCTGGTGAGCACGGTGTAGAAGTAGACGAGCCTCTCGATGCCCCCGGGGATACGGTCCTTGAGGGCGGTGAGCCGGTGCGCCTCGGCCTCCAGGCGGTCGAAGGCGCCATCGGACAAGGCGATCTGCATCTCGCGGCAATAGCCCAGCACGGTCGGGTCATGCATCTGCGCGTAAGTCGGCTGGATGCGCGGAACGATATGCGCGTTGCGCTGCCAGACATTGGCCGCGATGAGCAGCAGCACGGCGCCGATGTTGAAAACCAGAAGGAGTCTCACGCGCGCTTGTGTGGTCACCGACCGCTCCGTGCCGAGACCAGTCCAGCGGGGCGGCAGCGGGGCGGGCAACCGATCCCCGCCGGCATCGCCTGGCGCATCTTCGCCGCGATCACCGCCGTCAACATCCGGCCGATCGCAAGTTTCATCGATCAGGGTTGGTTTTCGGGCGAGTCATCATCCGGCGCCTCGATCCAGGTCAGCGCTTCACCGAAGTCTATCCCCGCCTTGGTCCACGGCCAGGTTTGCACCTGGCCCTCATCGGCATGCTTGAAAGCCTCGCGTGCCGCTGCACGATCTTTCGCGACATAGGCGAGATAGCAGAGCATGTTCCAATCATGCGTGCTTAGCCCGTATAGCTTCTCCCGCGCCGCGAATGCCTGCTTGACCTTGGGCCAGTCGAGCCCCGTGTCGGCGGTGTAGAGGCGATCGGGCTTGAACCCGGCGAACAGCCACTCCGCCACGACGGCGTAAGCAACCTCGCCGGTATCGCCGCCGGGATTGGAAGCAAGCGATCGGATGAATGCCGGGGTCAGGTCGCGCCGCCCGGACCATTTCTCCAGCGTTATCGTGCCGTATTCCTGATAGAGGACGAAGTAGGTCGGGGACCGGCTGCGCGCCTCGTTGAAGACGGCGTAGACCTGATCCGGCGGAAGGTCAAAGTCGCGCGCAAGGGTCAGCAGGAGGTGGCCGGCCTCGGCATCGGCCTGCGCATCGATTTTATGCGCGTAATTGGCGGAGATCTTCAGCCGCTCGCGGAACACGGCCCATTGCTCGGATGTGACCTCATTCGCAAAACCGCAGCCACGGCCTTCCCAGGCCCCATCCCACCATAACCGGGCAAGCGCCAGATTGGCGGTGGCGGGATCCGACTTCCGGTCGAGCCATTCCTGGATGCGCTGCTCGCGGGTCGCAAAAGTCGGATCGTCCGTGCAGCCATATCCGCCGGTGCAATCGGCGTCGGTCAGCCCATCGTAGAAGATCTCGAGCTCCGTCTGGCCGCCTTCAAATCGCGCCTGCAGCGAGCGCGCCGCTTTTTCGGTGGCCTCGAGCTGGGGAAACTTGCGGTCCAAGAGATCTTGCCGCACGACCCTGCAGAAATCGGCCGGCATCCCGTCGGGGAAGAATGCGATAGGCGATGCCGTTTCAGCGCGCGCGCCGCCGAGCGTTGCGGCTGCTGCCAGGAGCAGCCCGGCGAACGCGACGAGATAAGCAGCGGCACACTTCTTTCCAGGGGATCCAAGGCAACGCTCGATCATCGAACTAGCTCGCATAGGACCGTCCGCCCTCTGGCATCGGACAACAACTTATCCGAGCGGCGCGCTCAGCGCCAGACATCGTCCTCGGTCCAGCCGAGCGCCTTGAACTCGTCGGCGCGGAGCGGGGCCTCGGCGGTCATGAAGAATTCATCGAGCTGCGGCGGCTCGACCGAGGTGCCGGCCAGCATCGCATGGGCCTGGCCGCGATGGTGGATCTGGTGCTCGAAGAGATGCAGCAGCACCTTGTCGGTGCGGTCGGCCTGCACGCGGTCGCCGCGATGGATCCGCGTCTCGCGCGCCAGGC
>DASZYM010000062.1:0-16445 GCA_035545355.1 Dongiaceae bacterium | reverse complement strand
CGAATTACGCCGCCCAGGCGCCGAGAAAGGCGCGTTATGCTTGAATTTCATATAGTTAATAATATTCCGTCAGCGCCGCTTCCGGCGGCGGACGGAGCCTGGCGAATTGCCCGGATTCGCTAAGACCACAGGAACATTCGGGATTTTCGTTACGGGCGCCGGAGTGAAGGGTCCGGAGCGGCGCAGATAGACTAGACCGCTCTGCACGCTCGCCTCGGCCGGTCCCCGGGCCGGAGCGCCCCGCTGGATCCGGTCGCGATCGGCTGACCCCATCGGTTACCCCCACCCGTTGACCATCGGGCGGTAACGCGACAATAGATGGCGCGCCGTCATCGGAATGCGCGGGCCTCGCTTGGCAGGATGCGCGCCGAATCGCAATTGCGCCGCCGATGCGTGCGCGGGGATACCGGATGAAACAGGTCTATTCGATCTTCACCCTGGTGCGGAACGCGCTGAACTATCACCAGGACTGGCAGGAAGCGTGGCGCAGCCCCGACCCGAAGCCGGAATACGAAGTGCTGGTCATCGGCGGCGGCGGCCACGGCCTCGCCACCGCCTACTACCTCGCCAAGGAGCACGGCATCACCAATGTCGCGGTGATCGAGAAAGGCTGGCTCGGCGGCGGCAATACCGGGCGCAACACGACGATCGTCCGCTCCAACTATCTCTGGGATGAATCAGCGCATCTCTACGAGCATGCGCTGAAGCTGTTCGAGGGCCTTTCCCAGGACCTGAACTACAATGTGATGTTCAGCCAGCGCGGGGTGATGAACCTCGCGCATACGCAGCACGACCTGCAGGCGATGCGCCGCCGGGTCTATGCGATCCAGATGAACGGCATCGATTCCGAGATCCTGACCCCGGCACAGATCAAGGAGATCGTGCCGATGATCGACGTCTCGCCGACGGCGCGCTATCCGATCCTGGGCTCGAGCTTCCAGCGCCGCGGCGGCGTCGCCCGCCATGATGCGGTCGCCTGGGGCCTTGCCCGCAAGGCCGACGAGCGCGGCGTCGATATCATCCAGAACTGCGAGGTCACCGGCTTCGACATCGTCAACGGCGTGGTCAAGGGCGTGCACACGACCAAAGGCCGGATCGGCGCCAAGAAGGTCGGCATCGTCGTCGCCGGCCATTCGGGCGTGCTCGCGGGCATGGCCGGCTTCCGCCTGCCCGTCGAGAGCCATCCGCTGCAGGCGCTCGTCTCCGAGCCGATCAAGCCGATCCTGAACTGCGTGGTGATGTCGCCCCAGGTCCACGTCTATGTCAGCCAGTCCGACAAGGGCGAACTGGTGCTGGGCGCCGGCATCGACGCGTTCAATTCCTATGCGCAAGCCGGCTCGCCGCCGGTGGTCGAGGATCAGCTCAACGCGCTGACCGATCTCTTCCCGGCCTTCAGCCGTCTCCGGATGCTGCGGCAGTGGGGCGGCATCGTCGATACCTGCCCGGATGCCAGTCCGATCATCGGCAAGACGCCGATCGAGAACATGTTCATCAATTGCGGCTGGGGCACCGGCGGCTTCAAGGCCACGCCGGGCTCCGGGAATGTCTTCGCGCATACCATCGCGCGCGGCGAACCGCATCCGCTCGCGGCTCCCTTCGCGCTGGAGCGCTTCACCACCGGCTATCTGATCGACGAACACGGCGCCGCGGGCGTCGCTCACTGAAAGACCGCATCCGATGTTTGTGATCCACTGCCCCTATTGCGGCCCCCGCGCCGAGCACGAGTTCGGCTACGGCCACGAGGCGCATATCGCGCGACCCACGCTCGAGCAGCAGCAGACCATGTCCGACGCCGAATGGGCCGACTATCTCTTCATGCGCAAGAACCCCAAGGGCGTGCATTACGAGCGCTGGGTGCATACGCGCGGCTGCCGCCGTTGGTTCAACGTCGCGCGCAACACCGTCACCCATGAGATTCTGAAGGTCTACAAGATGGGCGAGCCCCGGCCCGATCTCGGCCAAGAATTGACCAAAGGGGCGAAGTAAATGAGCGCCCAGGAATTCCGCACGTCGAGCGGCGGCCGCATCGACCGATCGCGGCCCGTGACCTTCACTTTCGACGGCAAGAGCTACAGCGGCTATGCCGGCGATACCCTGGCTTCGGCGCTGCTCGCGAACGGCGTTCGGCTGGTCGGCCGCAGCTTCAAGTATCACCGCCCGCGCGGCATCGTGACCGCCGGCGCGGAAGAGCCGAATGCGCTGATCCAGCTCGGCGTCGGTGCGCGCTCCGAGCCCAACACCCGCGCGACCCAGATCGAGCTCTATGACGGCTTGGTCTCGGAGAGCCAGAACCGCTGGCCCTCCCTCAGCTTCGATACCGGCGCTTTCAACAGCCTGATCCAGCGCTTCATCCCGGCGGGCTTCTACTACAAGACCTTCATGTGGCCGGCCAAAGGCTGGATGTTCTATGAGAAGTTCATCCGCCAGGCCGCCGGTCTCGGCAAGGGCCCGACCGAGGTCGATCCCGACCGTTACGACAAGCTCTACGATACCTGCGATGTGCTGGTGATCGGCGCCGGCCCTGCCGGTATCGCCGCGGCATTGGCCGCCGGTCGCACCGGCGCCCGCGTGGTGCTGGCCGACGAGCAGCAGGAGCTCGGCGGTGCGCTGCTGAGCGAGAAGACGATGACGATCGACGGCAAACCGGCCGCCGAATGGCTGGCTTCCGCCGTGAGCGAGCTCGGCAAGCTCCCCGAGGTGAAGCTCCTCACCCGCACCACCGCCTTCGCCTATTACGACCACAACGCCGTGAGCCTGGTCGAGCGGGTCACCGACCATCTCGGCCCGACACCGAACCAGCCGCGCCAGCGCCTGTGGCGGATCCGCGCGCGCAAGGTGATCCTCGCCACCGGCGCCATCGAGCGGCCGCTGGTCTATCTCGACAATGATCGGCCCGGCTGCATGACCGCTTGGGCCGCACGCACCTATCTCAACCGGTTTGGCGTGATGCCGGGGCGGCGCGTGGTGCTGATGACCAATAATGACAGCGCCTATCGCACCGCGCTCGATCTCGCCAATGCCGGCGTGACGATCCCGGTCGTGGTCGATCTTCGTTCCGACCCGAGCGGCGCCCTGGTTCAGGCCGCGCGCGCCAAGGGCATCGAGGTCGTCGCCGGTCACGCGATCACCAAGGTCCATGGCGCCCAGGCGGTCAAGGAGATCGAGGTCGCCCGACTCAGCGATGACGGCAAATCCGTCACCGGCCCGACCCGGCGCATCTCCTGCGACTGCGTCGCCACGTCCGGCGGCTGGCAGCCGACCGTGCACCTCTTCTCACAAACCCGGTCCAAGGTGAAGTGGGACGATGCCCTGCTCGCCTTCGTGCCGGGCGACAGCATCCCCGGCCAGAACAACGTCTCGATCGGCGGCGCCCACGGCGTCTACGATCTCGCGGCCTGCCTGACGGAGGGCCACGAAGCCGGCGCCGCCGCCGCGCGCGAAGCGAGCTTCGACAATGGCGCAGGCTCCCCTGCGGCCGCCGAAGCCGCCGCGGCCGAAGGCCCGCAGCGCGCGCTCTGGATCGTGCCGTCGGAAAAGCCGGTCGGCCAGGGCGGCAAGCATTTCATCGACTATCAGAACGACGTGACCGCCGCCGACGTGATGCTGGCGCATCGCGAGGGCTATCGCTCGGTCGAGCACCTGAAGCGCTATACCACGATGGGCATGGCGACCGACCAGGGCAAGACCAGCAACGTCAACGCGCTGGCCATCATGGCCGGCTTGCGCAATGTCGAGATCCCGTCGGTCGGCATCACAACCTATCGCCCGCCTTACACGCCGGTGACCTTCGGCGCCTTCGCCGGGCGCGATCACGGCGACTTCCTCGACCCGATCCGCAAGACGGCGATGCATCAATGGCATGTCGATCACGGCGCGGTCTTCGAGCCGGTCGGCCAGTGGCATCGCCCCTGGTACTACCCGAAGCCGGGCGAGGACATCCATGCCGCGGTCAATCGCGAAGTGAAGGCGATGCGCAGCTCGGTCGGCATCGTCGATGCCTCGACCTTGGGCAAGATCGATGTGCAGGGACCGGATGCGGCCTGGTTCCTGAACATGGTCTACACCAACGCCTGGTCGAAGCTGGAGCCGGGCAAGTGCCGCTACGGATTGATGTGCGGCGAGGACGGCATGGTGTTCGACGACGGCGTCACCAGCCGCATCGCCGAGAACCATTTCCACATGACAACCACGACCGGCGGCGCGGCGCGCGTGCTCGCCTGGCTCGAGGAATGGCATCAGTGCGAATGGCCGGACAAGAAGGTCTATTTCACCTCGGTCACCGAGCAATGGGCGGTCATGGCGATCGGCGGCCCGAACGCGAAGAAGCTATTGGCCGAAGTGGCGCCTGACCTGCCGCTGGACGACGCCTCCTTCCCGCATCTCTCCTTCCGCGAGGGCAAGGTCGCCGGCGTTCCCGCCCGGGTCTACCGCATTACCTTCACCGGCGATCTCTCCTACGAGATCAACGTGCCGCCCTCCTACGGCCTCCATGTCTGGCGCGCCTTCATGCAGGCGGGCGAGAAATACGGCATCACGCCTTACGGCACCGAGGCGCTGCACGTGCTCCGCGCAGAGAAGGGTTTCATCATCGTCGGCCAGGACACCGACGGCACGATGACGCCGGAGGATCTCGGCATGGGCTGGATCATCGCGAAGTCGAAGCCGGACTTCATCGGCCGCCGCTCCATGCTGCGCTCCGACACCAAGCGCCCGGACCGCAAGCATCTGGTCGGCCTGCTCACCGAGGACCCGGGGACGGTCATTCCCGACGGCGCGCAGATCGTCGAGCATCCGCAGGACAAGCCGCCGATGATCATGCTGGGCCATGTCACCTCCAGCTATTGGAGCCCGAGCATGGACCGCTCGATCGCCATGGGCGTGGTGAAGAACGGTCGCAACCGCATGGGCCAGCGGCTCTATGCCTGCTGGGACGACAAGCGGGTGCCGATGAAGGTGACCGAAGCCAAATTCTTCGACCCCGAGGGAGCGCGCATCAATGGTTGAGACCTATCAACGCCGCAGCGCGCTCGCCCATTTCGGCCTCAACGCGCTGGCCAGCCAGAACAAGGCGGATGCCGGCATCACGCTGGGCGAGATCGCCCATCGCACCATCATCAACATCCGCGGCAATGCCGGCGATCTCGCCTTCACCAGCGCGGTCCGGAATGCAACCGGCCTAGATTTGCCGTTCATCGCCAATACCGTCAGCACGGGGAACGACACGCGGATCCTCTGGCTCGGCCCCGATGAGTGGTGGGTGGTGGCGTCGGATGCCCGTCGCGAGGAGCTGATCGAACGCCTACGCGGTGCCTTCGCCGGCCAGCACACGGCGGTCATCGACGTGTCCGAGAGCCGCACCGTCATCACCATAGCCGGCCCCGCGGCGCGCGACGTGCTCGCCCGCGGCATCAGCCTCGATCTGCACCCCCGCGCCTTCGGCCCGGGCCAATGCGCCCAGACCGGCATGGCTAAGGCGAACATCGTCCTCCACCAGACCGACAACGCGCCGAGCTACGACATCTACATCCTGAAGAGTTTCGCCGACTATCTCTGGCGCTGGATCGGCCTGGTCGCCGAGGATTTCGGACTGGCGATCAAGGCCGACTGACACCTTTCCTTCGAGCTAACCCCGTCAGCCCAGCCAAGCCTCCACCAGCCTCGGCAACACCACGCCCGCAGGCCCGCGCAGATTATGCGCGACCCGGTCCAGCGGTGTCGGCGCGGGATTGATCTGCACCACGAAGGCGCCGGCCCGCGCTGCGATCAGCGGCAGCTCGGCGGCCGGATAGACCGTCGAGGACGTTCCCACCGACAGCACCACCTCGGCCCCCTCCGCCGCTTCTGCGGCAGCGCGCCATTCGGCCTGCGGCAAGCCCTCGCCGAACCAGACCACATCCGGCCGGCAAAGCCCGCCGCAGGTATCGCAGGACGGCGGGGTCTCGAGGTCATGCGGCACTTCGGGCATCGGCGCACCGCATGCGGCGCATTTATTCCGGAAGACGCTGCCATGCAGATGGATCACCGAGGAACTCCCGGCCAGCTCGTGCAATCGATCCACGTTCTGCGTGACCAGAGTTGCGCCCGGCAGGCGCTCCTGCATTACCGCGATCGCGCGATGCGCTGGATTCGGCGCAACATCCGCATGCACCCGGCGACGCCATTGATACCAACGCCAGACCGTCTCCGGGTCTTCGGCAAAAGCCTCGGGCGTCGCCAGATCCTGGGGCCGATACTTCGCCCACAATCCTTGCTGTGGATCGCGGAAGGTGGGCAGGCCGGATTCCGCCGAGACGCCGGCGCCGGTCGAGATCAAGATCCGCTCCGCGCGCCGCAGCGTCTCGATCAGCTCCGGCGCGAACTCCGTCATCCTTCCGACCCGGCAAATTCCTTCGGAATCAAGGTCCGCGCCGCGACCAGAACCAGCCCGGTCGTCAGCGCCAGGATGATCGCCACCAGCGCGTTGATGTCCGGGGTGAAGCCCAGCCGCATCATGCCCCAGAGCCGGATCGGCAGGGTGTTCTGCGTGCCGGTCACCAGGATGGTGATCATGGTCTCGTCGAAGGAGAGCGCGAAGGCCAGCACGCCGGCGCCGATCAGCGCGCTCTTCAAGTTCGGCAGCAGCACGTAAAGGAAAGTCTGCGGCGCATTGGCGCCGAGATCGTAGGAGGCCTCGACCATGCTGGGGCCGATGCCCTGCAGCCGGACCAGGATGGTGCGATAGACCAGCGCCAGCACGAAAACCGTATGGCCGATGATGATGGTCAACATCGAGCGCGGGATATCGACCTCGCGGAAGAAGATCAGCAGCGAGAGTCCGGTGATCATCGGCGGCATCAGGAAGGGCAGGAACACGACGAATTGCAGCAGCGCCCGGCTGCGCGACTTTCCGCTGTTGCAGTGGAGCGCAATGATGGTGCCGAGGATCAGCGACAGGGCGACCGCCGACAGGCCGACGATGAACGTGTTCTCCACCGCCTCGAAGATGCTGTCGTTCTGGGTCAGCTTTTGATAGGCGTCGAGCGACGGTTGATCCCAATTGACCGTGCCGTATTTGACGTTGAAGAACGACGTCACGATCGGAATGAAGATCGGCCCGTAGAGCAGCACGAAGACCAAAGCCGTCACCAGGACGAGACCGACGGTCGCGAGGGGATGCCGTCTCACAGCGCCCCTCCCCGGCGTCCGCCGAAGCGGAAGCCGACCGCGATGGCCAAGGTGACCAAGGCCGTCAGGATCACGCTCAGCGCCGCGCCGAACGGCCAGTTATAGGCAAAGCCGAACTGGCTGTAGATGATGCGGCCGAAGGTGAAGCCGTTCTGGCCGCCGACCATCTGCGGCGTCAGGAAGTCGCCGATCGCCAGGATGAAGACGAAGGTCGCGGCGCTCACCACGCCCGGAACGCTCAAGGGCAGGATCACCCGGAAGAAGCTCTGCCAGTTCGCGGCGCCGAGATCCGCCGAGGCTTCGAGCAGATTCTTCGGGATCCGCTCCAGCGACAGGAAGATCGGCAGGATCGCGAAGGGCAGCAGCAGCACCGTCAAGGTCAGCAGCACGGCGTTCAGGTTGAAGACAAAGAAGGTGAGCGGCTGGTCGATGATGTGCAGCGCGATCAGCGCCTTGTTGAGGAAGCCATTGCCGCCGAGGATGCTGCGGATCGCATACATCTTGATGATGTAGCTCATCAGCAAAGGCACGAGCAGGAGCATCAGCAACGTGTACTTCTTCCGCCCGCGGAGACTCGACAGGAAATAAGCCACCGGATAGCCGAACAAGACGCCCAATGCCGCCACTTCCAGGCAGAGCACGATGGTCTGCCGCAGCACCGGGATATAGATGTCCTCCTTGAAGAACCGGATATAGTTCACCAGGGTCAGGTCGTAATGCATATCCGTGCCCTGGACCCAGAACAGGCTGTAGACCAGGAAGGCCGCCAGCGGCAGCAGGATGAAGAAGATCGGCAGCCCGTAGGCGAGCGCGATGGCAAGCCCGCGCCAGAACGTATCGCCGCTGATCCGGTGGCCGGATGCCGCCATCGGCTCAGCCCACCACCAGGCGGCAATCGCCGGCGCGCCAGCCGAGACGCACCCGGTCTCCAGGACGGATCGGCAGGCCCTCGACGCGGCTCGGCAGCTTGACGCGCAGCGGCACGGCGCCGCCCTGCCCCACGGCTTCGACCACCGCGACCGTCGTCGAGCCGCCGAAGCCGACATGGGTCACCTGGCCGGAGACGACCTGATCCATGGTGCCTTGCGCCCAGCCGCTGCCGACATCGACACGGATGGCCTCCGGACGGATCACGGCGAAGGCACGGCTGCCCGCCGCGCCATCGACCGCGTCGGCGATGCAGGGCAGCGGCCCGATCGGCGTCTCCACCACGCGGCGCTCACTGCTCCCCGCGCCCAGCGTGCCCTCGATCAGGTTGTTGTCGCCGAAGAACCGCGCCACGAATTCCGAGCGCGGCTTGTAATAGACGTCGGTCGGCGAGCCCAACTGCAGGATCTTGCCATAGTTCATGACGCAGATTCGGTCGGCCATCGCGATCGCCTCTTCCTGGTCGTGGGTCACGAACAGAAAGGTGGTCTTGATCTCGCGATGGATGACCTTCAGGAAGTCCTGCATCTGCTTCCTGAGCTCGACATCGAGCGCCGCCAGCGGCTCATCGAGCAGGATCAGGCGCGGCTCGCAGATAATGGCACGGGCGAGCGCCACGCGCTGGCGCTGGCCGCCCGAAAGCTGTTGCGGATAGCGGTCCTTGAACGCGCCGAGCTGCACGAGGTCGAGCGTCTCCGCCACCCGCTTCTCCACCGTGCCGCGGGTGACGCCCCGCACCTTCAGACCATAGCCGACATTGCCGGCCACGGTCATATGCGGGAACAGGGCGTAATCCTGGAACACCGTGTTGAACGGCCGGCGGTTGATCGGCTCCTTGGCGATGTCCCTGCCGTCCAGCAGGATCTCGCCCTGGTCCGGCTGGGTGAAGCCGCCGATCATCCGCAGGATCGTGGTCTTGCCCGAGCCCGAGGGCCCCAGGATGGTGATGAACTCGCCGTCCTCGACCGCGAGATCGATCTGCTCCAGCACCCGGGTCGCGCCGAACGATTTGCTGACGCCTTTCAGCTCAAGAAGAATACGATCGCTACTCACGCTTCCCCCGGAAACGAACCGGCCCGCCCCAACTGGAGCGGGCCGGTCCAGCATAGACGTTTTCTTACTGCGACGCCTTGATCTCGTTCCAGAGATCGGCGCGCTTGGTCGGGTCCTCGACCTGCTCGACATAGACCAGCTTGTCGTCGGGCTTGGCGTTGTTGGACGGCGCGACCGTGTTGCCGAAGCCGGTGCGCTGGGTGAGCTGCTCACCGATCTGCTTCTGCATCAGGAAGTTGATCCACTGCTCGGCCAGGTCCTTGTCCTGCGCGCCGACGGTGATCGCCCAGGTATCGAGCCAGGCGAGCGCACCCTCCTTCGGGTTGACATAGGCGACATGCGCGCCGGCATCCTGCAGCGACTTCACCTGCTGCTGGCCGTAATTCGCCCAGATCAGCGCCACGTCGTTGCTCTTGTAGATCTGCGTCGCTTCGTCCGCGGTGGTGTAGAAGCTCAGCACGTTCTGCTTCAGCTTGATCAGCTTGGCCTTGATCTGCTGCATCTGGTCGTCGGTCAGATGGAACGGATCCTGGATGCCCAGGGTCAGCGCGGTGAAGGAGAAGTTGTGCTCGCCGTTGTCATAGGCCAGCACTTTGCCCTTGTATTGCGGGTCCCAGAGCACGTCCATCGAGGTCGGCGGCGTCTTCACCTCGTCGGTGTTGTAGATGATGCCGATCGAGTCGAAGCAGAACGGGATCGAATAGACGTTGCCGTCCCGCATCACGCCCTTCACCTTGGTGAGGTCGTTGAAGATCGGGAGCTGGTTGGCCTTCTGGTTCGGGATCTTCGAGAGGTCGATCGGCTGCACCAGCTTGGCGTCGATATAGCGCTGGAGCTGACCGGTATTGACCGCCATCACGTCGAAGTCCTTGCCCTCCGAGCCCTTGATCTTGGCCCAGATCTCGTCGTCGCTGCCGATGATGACGACCTTCACGTCGGCGCCGGTTTCCTTCTCGAACTCCTTCACCCAGTCGTCGTCGGCATAGCCGTCCCAGGCGAGAACGCGCAGCTCCTTGGCCATGGCGCCGGCCGACCAAGAGAACGCCAAAGCCGCGGCCAGCACCGGCAAGGCGCCGCGGATCATTGATTTCAGCATCGAGAGTCTCCTTCCCTGTTTATCGTTGCAGTCGTCTTCAGAGCGGTGTCACGGCGACGAAGCCCTCGTCGGCCTCCGCCACCATCGGATTGCGCAACGGCCGGCCGAAGGTCGGCACGTCGATCTCGAACTCATCGCCCGCCTGGGTCTTCACGCCGGCAGCGTAGCTCAGCACGGCGGCACCCATGAAGTAGGCATGAAGATCACCCGGCCGACGGAACATGCGATAACGGAAATGGAAGTGTTCCAGGTTTGCCACCGAATGCGACATGTTCGCCTCGCCCAGCAGCACCTCGGACTCCCAGATCGTCTTGCCGTTGCGGATGATCCGCGAATGGCCGCGGATATCCTGCGGCAGCTCGCCGATCAGGAGCTCCGGCCCCATCGAGCAGGCACGCAGCTTGGAATGCTGAGTGTAGAGATAGTTTTGCGCCTCGGTCACGTGATCCGAGAACTCGTTGCCGATGGTAAAGCCGATCCGCCGCGGCCGTCCATCGCCATCCACCAGGTAGAGCCCGACGATCTCCGGCTCCTCGGCGCCTGCCAGCGCGAAGGCCGGCAGCGGCAGCGGCGCACCCGGCGCCACCACCTCGGTACCGACGCCCTTGTAGAACCATTCCGGCTGCACGCCGATCTTGCCCGGCCCCGGCTTGCCGCCCTTGAGGCCCATCCGGAAGATCTTCATGGAATCGGATTCCGGCGCGTTGGAGCCGTGGGTCACCACATGCATCTGGTTGCGCGCGTCGGCGCTGCCGAGATGGGTAAGACCGGTGCCGGTCAGGAAGAAGCGCGCCGGCTCCGGATGATCGATCGGCGGCAACACCCTGCCGTCCGCGAGCAGCGTGCCGTAATCGACCGTCTCGCTCGATGCCGCCGCCTCGATCAGCACACCGATCGGCTTTCCCTGATCGATCGCCGCCTGTGCGAGCTTGTAGGCCGTGTCGAAACCCTTCAGCGGGCGCACCGACTTGCCGTCGGCCGTCACGAGCCCCACCGCCCTGCCGCCCTTGTTATCCGTGAATTGAACGAGCCGCAAATTCGCCATCACACCCAACCGCCATCCACAATGAAATGCTGCGAGCTGCACATCCGGCTGTCATCCGCCGCCAGGAA
Source organism: Dongiaceae bacterium (assembly GCA_035545355.1). Classification (GTDB taxonomy): domain Bacteria; phylum Pseudomonadota; class Alphaproteobacteria; order Dongiales; family Dongiaceae; genus Dongia. The sequence continues at coordinate 5,092 of DASZYM010000062.1, read as the reverse complement.
CAGCGCCATTCGCGCGATATCCGGCGGATAGAGCCGGTCCTTGAGGCATTGCCGGTCGTCGATCTGCTTTTCGCCTTCCGGCGTCAGCCAGAGCTTCACCTGACGCTCGGTCAGCACCCAGCCCGGCACCATGCAATTGACCCGGATCCGCTCCGGCCCGAACTCGCGGGCCAGCGCGCGAGTCATGCCGGTGATCGCCGCCTTCGAGGTCACGTAGGCCGGGCAATCGCCGTCGCCGACCATCCAGGTGATCGAGCCGAAATTGATGATCGAGCCGCCGCCCGCATCGCGCATCTGCGGCCGCACCGCCTGCGCCGCGAAGAACTGGTGCCGCACATTGACCGCGACGCGGTCGTCCCAGTATTCGACGGTGACATCCTTGGTCGCATGCCGGTCGTCGTTGCCCGCATTGTTCACCAGCACGCGGATCGGCCCAAGCGCATCCTTCGCCTGGGCGATGCAGGCGCGCAGAGCTTCGATGTCGCGCAGGTCGCATCGCATGAAGAGCGGCTTCGGATCGCCCTTCTTCGCGATGCGCTCGACCAGCGCTTTGGACGGCGCCTCGGCGATGTCTACGAAAGCGACCTTGGCGCCCTGGGCGCAGAAATGCTCGACCAGGCTCTCGCCGATCCCGCTGCCGCCGCCGGTGATGAAGACGACGCGGTCCTTCAGGCTCGGATAGACCGCCGGCTGCTCGATCTGTCCGGGAGCGAGTGCCATCAGTGGGCCGCCATCAGTGGGACTGGCGCGGGATTTCGGCGCCGCGCCTCCCGACCAGGAAATCGAAGTCGCAACCGCGGTCGGCCTGCAACACGTGCTCGACATAAAGCTGCTGGTAGCCGCTGGCGATCGGCAGCTCCGGCTTCTTCCAGGCCGCGCGGCGGTCCTCCATCTCCTTGTTGGAGATTTCGAGTTCCAGCCGTCGGCCCGCGACGTCGAGCTCGATCCAGTCGCCGTCCTTGACCAGAGCCAGCGGTCCGCCGAGCGCCGCTTCCGGCGCGGTGTGGAGCACGACCGTGCCGTAGGCGGTGCCGCTCATCCGCGCGTCCGAGATGCGCACCATGTCGCTAACGCCCTGCTTCAGCAGTTTCTGGGGCAGCGGCATGTTGCCGACCTCGGCCATGCCGGGATAGCCGCGCGGCCCGCAATTCTTCAGCACCATCACGCTGTCCCCGGTGACGTCGAGCGCCGGGTCATCGACCCTGGCGTGATAGTGCTCGATATTCTCGAACACGACGGCGGGACCGCGATGCTGCATCAGCTTTGGCGTCGCCGCTGAAGGCTTGATCACCGCGCCGTTCGGCGCCAGGTTCCCCCGCAGCACAGCAATCCCGCCCTGAGGTGTCAGCGGATTGTTCAGCGAGCGGATGACGTCTTCGTTCCAGTTGGTAACGCCGTCGCACAGCTCGCGGATCGTATTGCCGCTCACCGTCATCTGGTCGAGATGCAGCCAGCCGGCATTGCCGATGGCGCGCATCACGGCCCGAAGGCCGCCCGCGTAATAGAAGTCCTCCATCAGGAATCGGCCGGAGGGCATCAGATCGACGATGGTCGGGATATCGCGGCCCAGACGATCCCAATCGTCCAGCGAGAGATCGACGCCGAGGCGTTGCGCGACGGCGATCAGATGGATCACCGCATTGGTCGAGCCGCCGATCGCGCCGTTGACCCGGATCGCGTTCTCGAAGGCCTGCTTGGTGAGGATCTGCGACATGCGCACATCCTCCTCGACCAGCTTCACGATCCGCCGTCCGGCCATCTGCGCCAGTACCGCGCGACGGGAATCCACGGCGGGGATCGCCGCATTGTCCGGCATGCCGATGCCGAGCGCCTCCACCATGCTGGCCATGGTCGAGGCCGTGCCCATGGTCATGCAGCTCCCGGCGGAGCGGCTCTGCCCCTGCTCGGCCGCGAGGACGTCCTCGAGCGACATGCGGCCGGCTTTGACGTCCTCATAGAACTTCCAGACATGGGTGCCGGAGCCGATCTTCTGGCCACGGAAATCGCCGTTCAGCATCGGCCCGCCGGAGACGACGATGGTCGGCAGGTCGCAATTGGCCGCACCCATCATCAGCGCCGGCGTGGTCTTGTCACAGCCGACCAGCAGGATCACGCCGTCCATCGGATTGCCGCGGATCGATTCCTCGACATCCATGCTGGCCAGGTTGCGGAACAGCATCGCCGTCGGCCGGAGATTGGATTCGCCGAGGCTCATCACCGGGAACTCGAGCGGCAGGCCGCCCGCTTCATAGACGCCGCGCTTCACGTGCTCGGCGAGCTGCCGGAGATGCGCGTTGCAGGGGGTGAGCTCGGAAAAGGTGTTGCAGATACCGATGACCGGCTTGCCGTCGAACAGGTCGTCCGGGATACCCTGGTTCTTCATCCAGCTCCGGTGCATCCAGGCATTCTTGCCCGTGCCGCCGAACCAAGCGCTGGAGCGCAGCTTGCGCTTCCCCGTCATATGCCCGCCCTGTACGTTTTGTATAGCCAAACGACGTTTTGTATCGCTAGACTAGACCAGATCATACAGCCGAGCCAAGGGGGCACTGTGGCCTATAGTTCAGTTTCGCCGATCGACGATCGCTATCGCGTGCAGAGCCTCGGGCGCGCGCTCGACCTGGTCGAGCTGATCGCCAATCGCGGCAAGGACGGTGCGCGACTGACCGACCTGGCGCGCGAGCTCGGCATGTCGAAGGCCGCAGTCTATGCCCTGCTGCAGACCCTGCTCGCCCGCGGCTTCCTGTCCGATTTCGCCGAGGGCGCCAATCGCCGCTATCGCCTCGGCATGTCGCTGGCGCGGCTCGGCGATCTCGCGGTGGCCAACATCGCCTTGGCCGACGTGGCGATGCCGGAGCTTCGAAAGCTGACCGCCGATCTCGGCATGACGTCGCGCCTTGCCATCCTCGATGACGGCTATGCCGTGGTGGTCGGGCGCGTCGATGCGCCGGGCGCGATCCGCTTCGACTCAGCGCTCGGGCGGCGCGAGATGCCGCATTGCTCCGCGGTCGGCAAGGCGCTGCTGGCGGCGCTGCCGCAGGACGAGGCGCAACGGATCCTGGAGCGCACCGCGCTGCCGCAGCGGACGCCGCGCACCATCACCACCGTCTCCGGGCTGATGAAGGAGCTCGCGGCCACGGCCGAGCGCGGCTATGCGATCGACGATGAGGAAGACACCGAAGGCGTTGCCTGCATCGGCTCCTGCGTCTTCGGGCGTGGCGGCCAGGCGGCGGGCGCCATCAGTGTGACCGGTCTCAAGCCCCGCGATTGGCGCAACCGGGTCGGCGAGCTGGCCGGCCGGGTCCAGGACTGCGCCAAGTCTGTTTCGCGCCAACTCGGCCATTTCGCCTAGGCCCAAGCCTAACGCATTGGAACAGTTTGACTATCGGCTCACACCCGGGCGGTAGCCTGCTCCCCTTTTAGTATTGAACCGCACATCCCCGGCTGGTGACATGGATCACGAGCCGGAATGACAGTCCGTGCTGGTTAATAGATTAAGAACGATCTTGCCCGATACTGAGGGGGGTAGGAGACTGATTCACAATGGCTTTCCTCGATACTTCGTTCTCCCGGGCTAGGTAACCGAAAGATGCAGACCTCGGTCCTTCGGACGACTTTCGCGCTGCGCAAGGGTCCGAGCCGTTATCCGTTGCGACGCCACATCACCGCGTTCTTCACCGCGCTGCTGGTCATCGCGATCCTCATCCTGTTCGTCTTCACCATCGGACAATTCCGCGCCGTCATGGCGATGCCGGTCGAGCTGCGCGATGCCGGGCAGACGCGGATCTGGGCGATGCTGATCGCGGTCGCCGCGGCGCTGCTGCTGATCTCGGTCTTCGCCGTCTGGGAATTGGCGCGCCGCCTGTCGAGCCCGCTGAAGTCGTTGACCGACGAAGCGCAGTCGATCCGCGACTTCGACTTCTCCAACAACGTGACCGTCAATACCGGCATCGAGGAAGTCGACGAGCTCTCGATCATCATGAACGAGATGAAGACGACGATCCGCCGTTTCCTGGAGATCGGCAGCTCGCTGACCGCGGAACGCGACTTCTCCTCGCTGCTGAACCGCATCCTGCGCGAGATGGTGGACGTCTCGCGCGCCGCCGGCGGCGCCATCTACCTCCTGGAGGATGACGGCTCGGCGATGCGCTTGGAGACGGTGCGGACCGCCGACGGCCGCACCATCGACACGATCGAGGAATCCTACGCCGTGCGGGTCCCGCTGGAGATCCGCAACAGCATCGTCTCGGATTCCGCGCTGCGGCGGAAGATCGAGGATCGCCGCGTGCGCCGCGACGAGCTGAAGTCGGTCGACCGGGCGCTCGCGACCAAGCTCGAGATCCAGAGCCAGAATGTCGAGCTGATCGCCGTCCCGCTCCTGAGCCCGCGCGGCGAGGCGCTGGGCGTGGTGCTCCTGGTCTCCGAGACCGAGGCCGATACCGGCGAGGTCAGCGCCAGCGGACATCTGCTCGCTCTGATGAAGGCGATCGCCGGCAGCGCCGCGATCGCCCTGGAGAACCAGCAGCTGCTGATCGCCCAGAAGAACCTGATGGACTCCCTGATCAAGCTGGTGGCGGGCGCGATCGACGCCAAGTCGCCACATACCGGCGGCCACTGCACCCGCGTCCCCGCGCTGGCGAAGATGCTGGCCGAGGCGGCGACCAAGCAGACCTACGGGCCCTTCGCCAACTTCCGCCTGACCGACCAGGAATGGGAAGCGCTCGAGCTCGCGAGCTGGCTGCATGATTGCGGCAAGGTGACGACGCCGGAATACGTGGTCGACAAGGCGACCAAGCTCGAGACGCTCTACAACCGCGTGCACGAGATCCGCACCCGCTTCGAGGTGGTGAAGCGCGAGCAGGAGATCAAGCTGCTGCGCGACCGCCTGGCCGGGCAGGATCTGTCCCATCTCGAGGCGCAGCTCGCCGCCTTCAATGCCGAGGTCGATGCCGACTATGCCCTGGTGGCCGAGGCCAATATCGGCGGCGAGAACATGGCGCCGGAGAAGATCGAGCGGCTGAAGGAGATCGCCCAGCGTACCTGGACCCGGACCCTGGACGACCGGATCGGCATCTCCCACGAGGAGCTGTCGCGC
>DASZYM010000061.1:0-4973 GCA_035545355.1 Dongiaceae bacterium | reverse complement strand
ACGCGCTGGCGCTGGCCGCCGGAAAGATCGCGGGGCTTGCGCTCGAGATAGGGCGTCAATTGCAGGATCTCCGCCGCCTGGCGCACGCGCCGGTCGGTCTCCTGCTTGTTGGTCTTCGCGAATTTGAGGCCGAAGGCCATGTTCTTGTAGACCGTCATATGCGGATAGAGCGCGTAGGACTGGAACACCATGGCGATGCCGCGATCGGCCGGCGGCACTTCGTTGACCAGCCGGCCGCCGATATAGAGCTCGCCGCTGGTGATCTCCTCGAGGCCGGCGATGATGCGGAGCGCCGTGCTCTTGCCGCAGCCCGAGGGGCCGACGAAGACCACGAACTCGCCGTCCTTCACCTCGAGGTTGATGCCGTGCAGCACCTCGATCTTGCCGAAGGACTTGCTGATGTTGCGCAGCGAGACGTCAGCCATTCTTGGGCTCCGTTGTTCTTATCATTTGACCGCTCCCATGGTCAGGCCGCGGACCAGATGCCGCGAGAACAGGATATAGAGGACCAGGATCGGGGCAATCGCCAAGGTGAGCGCGGAGAGCACCGCATTCCAGTTGGTGACGTATTGCCCGATGAACTGCTGGGCGCCCAGCGTGATGGTCTGCTTGCCGTCGCCTGAGGCAAGAATGAGCGGGAACCACAGATCGTTCCAGATCGGCACCATGGTGAAGACCGCGACGGTGGCGACCGCCGGCCGGATCAGCGGCAGGATGACATCGGTGAAGATGCGGTATTCGCTGACCCCGTCGCAGCGCGCGGCCTCGCGCAGGTCGCGCGGGATCTGCGCCATGAACTCGCCCAGGATCAGGATGGCGAGCGGCAGGCCCATGGCGGTATAGACCAGGACCAGCGCGGTCAGCGTGTTGATCAGGTTCATCGCCACGATCATCTTCAGGATGCTGACCGTGCCGAGGCGGATCGGCACCATGATGCCCAGCGCCAGGTAGAGCGCGACCAGCGTGTTGCCCCGGAACCGGTATTCGCCCAGGGCCCAGGCCGCCATGGCGCCGGTCAGCAGGACCAAGGCCAGCGAGACGATGGTGACGACCAGGCTGTTGCCGAAATAGAGCACGAAATCGGCCTTCTCGAGCACCTGCTGGAAGCCGGTCAGGGTGAAGGTGTCGAGGTTGGGCGGCGCGAGCGGGCTGCCGAAGATCGCGGCGCGGGTCTTGAACGAGTTCATCAGGACCAGCGCGATCGGGAAGACCGCGATCAGCGTGTAGAAGGTGAGCGCGGTATAGACGGCGGCGCGGTTGATCTTGCGGTGACGGGCCATTGCTCTCAGCGCTCCATCACGCCAGATGATGCTGCAGGCGGCGCTGCACGCCGAAGAGATAGAACAGCACGCCGATCAGGATGATGATCAGCATCATCGTCGCCACCGCGGCGCCCATGGTCGGGTTGCCGGCCTGGAGCTGATAGCCGAAGAAGGTGCGGTAGAAGAAGGTGCCCAGGATGTCGGTGGCGCCGTTCGGTCCGGCCTGCGCGCCCTTCATCGCATAGATCAGGTCGAAGGCGTTGAAGTTGCCGACGAAGGTCAGGATCGAGACCACGCCGAGGGTGGGCAGGATCATCGGCAGCCGGATCTGCCAGAAGATATGGAAGGCAGGCGCGCCATCGACCGTGGCGGCGTCGATCAGGTCGTCGGGGATGTTGATCAGCGCGGCATAGATCAGGATCATCGGGATGCCGACGAACTGCCAGACCGAGATGAAGGAGACGGTGACCAGGGCCGTGCTCTCCTGGCCGAGCCAGGGATGGAACAGGCTGGCCAGGCCGAAGGTCGCGAGGAAGGTGCGTGCGATGCCCCAGAGCGGCGAGAGGATCAATTGCCAGATGAAGCCGATGATGACGACCGAGAGCATGGTCGGCATGAAGAGAATGGTGCGATAGACGCTGGCGCCCTTGAGGCCGGGCAGGCTCAGCAGCGCGGCCAGCGCAAGGCCGATCGAGGTCTGCACCGTGATGTGGATCGCGAAGAAGAGCAGGTTGTTGCGCAGCGCGTTCCAGAACGGCGCCGACCAGACCGGGTCGGTCAGCAGCGTCACGAAATTGGCGAGGCCGACGAAATGGTTCTGCCCGGTCTCGTCGCCGGCATAGAGGCTGAGCCGGATCGTGTCGATCAGCGGATAGACCGAGAAGACGGTATAGACCAGGAAGGCGGGCGCCAGGAACACGACGATATGCGTCGGCCATTTCCGCCGGCCCACGGTCGTATCTCCCGCCGTCGCCTCCAATCCGATCGCGTCCGCCATCTCTTTCGTGTTCCTCCCGGCGAGAGCCTTCGACCCCTCACCCAACTCCGGCTAAGCCCGGCTGCGCCTCGCTAAGCCTCCGTAACCCTCTCCCTCAGGGGGAGAGGGGAATGTGCCGACAGGCTCGGTGCTAAGCCCTCTCCCCTTGAGGGAGAGGGTGGGGTGAGGGGTCGAAGACTCTCACCGACGATTTCCCGACGCCAGCGGCAAATTCGGAAACAAAGCGCGGGTCGCAGCCGCAGCCGCGACCCGCGCATGAGCCGACTCTAGCTCAGTTCCCGGCCGGCTTGTACCAGCTGTCCAGGCCCTTCTGGATCTGCTCGGCGGCGGCTTCCGGCGTCTGCGTGCCGTTCAGCACGTTGGCGCTGACCTTCCAGAGCTCGTCCTCCAGGTTGGGCGTGCCGCGGGAGAGGATCTGGTAGGAGTTCCGGATCGTGCTCGCGCAGTTCTGGCGCCAGGAGACGAAAGTCTGCGCCACCGGGTCCTTGATATCGACGTGTTCCTGGGTCAGCGGGAAGAAGCCCGGGAGCGCGTTGGCATAGAGGCCGGCGAACTCCGCCGAGCCGACCCAGTCGATGAAGGTCTTGGCGGCGTCGATGTTCTTGCCCTTCGCGTTCACGCCCATGCCGATATCGACATGGTCGCTGATGTAGCACTTATCGGTGCCTTCCGGCTGCGGCGGCGGGAAGGCGTCGAAGGAAAGGTCCTTCGACTGCTCGAAGAGCGGGATGTCCCAGGAGCCCGCCGGATAGATCGCCGCTCTCCCCAGCGAGAATAGGTTCTGGGTATCGGCGTATTTCTGCGCCTGATAGCCGTCGCCCATATAGGGACCCCAGGTCGCCAGCTCCTTGAACACCGCGACGTATTCCGGGTCGGTGAACTTCTCCTTACCGGCGATCAGCGCCTTGCGGCCTTCCTCGCCCTTCCAGTAGTCGGGGCCGATGTTCTGGAAGCCCATGGTCGCGGCTTCCCACTGGTCGGCGGTGCCGAGCGCGATCGGCGTGTATTTGCCGTCCTGCTTGATCTTGTCCAGCACCTGGTGGAACTCGGCGACGGTCTTCGGCGGCGTCAGGTGGAGCTCGTCGAAGATCTTCTTGTTGTAGATGAAGCCGTGGATCACCGAGGCCATCGGCATGCAGAACGTCTCCTTGCCGTCATCGGTCGACCAGGCGGCCTTGGCGACGTCGGAGAAGTTCTTCAGCGTCGGGATGTCGTTGAGCTTCAGCAGATTGCCCTTCTTGTAGAGGTCGAGCGACAGGTCGAAGGGGCGGCAGGTGATGATGTCGGCCGCGGTGCCGCCGGCCAGCTCGGTGTTGAGCGCCGAGTTGTACTCGGTCGGCGGATAGCCCTTGAACGTGACCTTGATGTCCGGGTGCTTGGCCATGAAGGCGGGCAGGATCGTCTTGTTCCAGATGTCGGAATCGTCGTTGCGCCAGCTTTCGATGGTGAGCGTCGTGTCGGCGTGGGCGACACTGCCGGCCAGCGTGAGCACCGCGAGCGCGGTGGCGGCCAGGGCCATCGAACGCAGCGATGGACGGCTTTCGTCTCTAGTCATGCTCTGCTCCCTTGTTTGATTGCAGGTTGATTGGAACGTCCGATTTGACCGAGAGCGGCCCGCAAATCACCGCCCGTGGTTTCCAGGATGCGATCGGCTTCCTTGGGCTCGATGCCGTGCAGGATGAGGGCCGCCGGCTTGATCCGGTCCCCGGCGCGCCTCAGCGCCTCGACCGCCTCTTCCTTGGCGCAGCCGGTGATGTTGATCAGCATGGCGGCGGCGCGGTCGCGGAGCTTCGCGTTCTGCACTCGCATGTTCACCATCATCCCGTCATAGACGCGGTGGAGACGGATCATGGTGAGGCTGGAGAGCAGGCCGAGCGTCGCCTTCTGCGCCGTGCCGGCATTCATCCGGGTCGAGCCGGTGATGACCTCGGCCCCGGTCTCCAGCAGGATCGGCTGATCGGCGAGGCCCAGCATCGGTGCGCCGGGATTGTTGGCGATCGCGATGGTCAGCGTGCCGGCCTGCTTGGCGGTCTCGAGTGCCGCCAGCGTGTAGCGCGTGGTACCGCTGGCGGCGACTGCGATCATCGCATCGTTCGGGGTCAGGTGGAGCGCTTGGGCTTCGGCGCGGCCGCGATCGTCGTGATCCTCGACGTCGCCCTTCATGCCCGGCCTCATCTCGGCGCCGCCGGCGAGCAGCACGATGACCCGCTCATCCGGCCAGCCGAAGGTCGGGCCGATCTCCATCGCATCGCCCGCGGCGAGGAAGCCCGAGGCGCCCGCGCCGCAATAGATCAGGCGGCCGCCTTTATTCAGGCGCTCGGCCAGCGCGTTGGCGGCGGCGGCGATCGACGGCAAAGCGGGGCGCAGCGACGCGATGGCGCGCGCCTGGCCTTCCCAGAACGCATCCAGGATCGCCTGGTCGCTCCAGGTATCGAGTCCGCTGTAACGCGGAGTCCAGGTTTCGGTGCCTGATGGCGCGTTGCGTCCCATGAGGGCTGTGTTTCCAGCCTTGCCTACCCTGAAGTGGGATTATGCTGGTATTATCAGAACGAGTCAAATTCAAAACCACTTCACGCTCTGGCGCTAAACTGGCATTATAGAGGAAAGGGTACAGGGAGGGCCGCCGGTCGCATGGACGGCACCTTATATGTCGGCGTCGATGGCGGCGGGACCCATTGCCGGGCCCGGATCCGCGACGCCTCCTTGCGCCTGAT
>DASZYM010000060.1:0-12029 GCA_035545355.1 Dongiaceae bacterium | reverse complement strand
GTTGACCGCGTCTTGCATGGCAGACCAACCCGCATGCACGCGGAGAGTGCCATCGGAAAATGCCGGCGGGCCGGGCACCCGAATCGCCGCGATGATGCCTACCAGTGCAGCGTGCCGATATTGCCGCCGCTGTCGTCGCCGAGCGGCGCGCGGGCGCCGTTATTGGGCACGACCGGGCTCTGCGTCCCGCCGCCGGCACCCTCCATGCCGATGCCGCGCTGGTCCGGCGGCACGACCCGGATGTCGAAGTTATGGCTGAACAGGCTGCTGCCTTGCTGCTCCTGACGGTCGAGCTGCTGCATGCATTCGAAATGTTTCGCGCCGGCCGGCATCGCCGCGCAATCGGTTGCATCCGGGGTGGTTCGGGCCTGCGCCCAGGCCGGGCCGGTCGCGGCGACCGCCACGAATCCGGCGGCGGCGATTGCCATGAGCGATGCGCGCGCGAAGGTGAAGCGGACCATGGGTCTCTCCTGCTTCGTGCTTGGGTTGGGCGATGATCCGCTGCGGCGGGCCACCCCACCGTGGCGCATCACCCTCGCTGGGAGAGGTGGTTCCCGGCCGCGCCGATGCCCAATCACGCTTTGCGTGATCGGGGCGGCGCGGCGGGCGCGGCGACCATGCCGCAGGCGCTAGTCGTCGTCGCTCGACGTGTCGCCGGATTTCTTGCCGCGGCAGATCACGATCGGCTCGGAGATGGCGCTGACGAAGCCGGAGCCCTGATAGACCTGCACGTTCGCGGCGCCCGGCGGCATCAGGAACGAGCCCTGCACGATCTGACTCGCATTCGCCGTCGTCATCAGGTCCCAACTGAAGGTGCAGAACTGCTCGGGCTTGTCGGGATCGGTATGGCTGCAGAGGAGCTGTGCGCCGCCCTGCATCGCCGCACCGCCGCAGACCACGATCGGAGCCGCCTCGGCCGGTGAAGCCCTTAGCGCCAGAAGGGCCAATCCGGTCAAAATCGCCAGCACACAACCTGTGACTGTCGCCGCGTCGCCACACCGCACCTTATTTCTCGAATAGGTCACGAAATTTACCTTGGTTACCAACTCATATCGCCCTATATCATAAGCATGCTTATGACAAGCTTGTAAGGTTTATGTCGAACCCGCCGACACTTGGCTTCGTGCTGCACGAAACCGCCCGCCTGCTGAAACGCCGCTTCGAACAGAAGTCCAAGGGCCTGGGGCTGACAAGATCCCAATGGCAGACCCTGGCCTATCTGAACATCCATGAAGGCATCCAGCAGGGGAAGCTCGCCGATATCCTGGAGATCGAATCCATCACGCTGGTCCGGATCCTGGACAAGCTGGAGGCGCGCGGCCTGATCGAGCGCCGCCAGCATCCGAGCGACCGCCGCGTCTGGCAGCTTTATCTGCTCGAGGAAGCCCGTCCGCTGATCGCCGAGATGCAGAAGATCGGCGATGCGACCCGCGCCGAGGCGCTGGCCGGCGTGTCTGCCGCCGACCGCGACCGGCTCCTGCAGATCCTGAAGACCATGAAGGGCAATCTCGCGGAAGCCTGCCTGCAAGGCGTCGAGACTGCCCCCGATCACCCCGTTGCCGAAGAAGAACTGGACCATGCCTGAAGGCGACCACGGCGCCGAGCGCCGCGAACCCTCGTTCGAAACCTCGACCCCGCAGACCCCGGTCGCGGCCCAGCCGCCGAAGCCGCAGCCGGCACCGCCGCGTCCGGCGAGCGGCCGGCCGCGCCGCCGGCGCCTGCTGCGCGCCTTCCTGTTCCTGCTGCTGCCGCTGGCGCTGATCGTCGGCGGCTATTTCTACGTCACCGGCGGACAGGTGATGTCCACCGACAACGCCTATATCGAGGCCAACCGGGTCGGCATCTCGACCGATGTCGCCGGCACCGTCGTCAGCGTCGATGTGAAGAACAACGAGCTGGTGAAGAAGGGCCAGGTGCTCTACCGCCTGAAGCCGGATTCCTTCAAGATCGCGCTCGACGCCGCCCAGGCCCAGCTCGGCACCGTGCGCAACCAGGTGCTCACCTTGCAGGCCAGCTACAAGCAGGCGCTGGCGCAGATCGCCCAGGCCCAGGCCGACATCCCGTACTATCAGGCGCAGTTCCAGCGCCAGGCGGATCTCAGATCCAGCGCCGCCTATTCCAAGGTCAATTACGACAAGGCGCAGAACGACCTGACCGCCGCGCAGCAGAAGGTGAATGTCGCCAAGGCCCAGGCCGGTGCCATGCTGGCCCAGCTCGGCAACGATCCCGACCAGCCGGTCGAGCAGAATCCGTTCTACCTCCAGGCCGAGGCCGCGGTCGCCGATGCCCAGCGCGACTTGAACGACACCGTGGTGAAGGCGCCGTTCGACGGCGTCGCCACCAACGTGCCGGCTCTGCAGGTCGGGCAATACCTGAAAGCCGGCCAACAGGCCTTCAGCCTGGTCTCGACCACCGACATCTGGGTCGAGGCGAGCCCGAAGGAGACCGAGCTCACCTATGTGCAGCCGGGCCAGCCGGTCATCGTCACCGTCGATACCTATCCCGATGTCGAATGGCATGGCGTGGTCGCCAGCATCAGCCCGGCTTCGGGCTCCAGCTTCTCGATGCTGCCGGCGCAGAACACCACCGGCAACTGGGTGAAGGTGGTGCAGCGCATCCCGATGATCGTCAACTTCACCGATCTCCAGGGCAAGCCGCAGCTCCGCGTCGGCATGAGCGTCATCGTCAGCGTCGATACCGGCCATACCCGCGGCCTGCCGACCATGATCAGCAATCTGCTCGGGCGCACGACCAAGACCCGTGGCTGAGGAACCTATCACCCACAATCGGGGCGCCATCACCGTCTGCGTCATCCTGGCGGTGATCATGCAGGCGCTCGACACCACGATCGCCAACGTGGCGCTGCCCTATATCGAGGGCAGCGTCTCGGCGAGCGCCGACCAGATCAACTGGGTGCTGACCTCCTATATCGTCGCCGCGGCGATCATGACGCCGCCCTCGGGCTTTCTCTCCAACCGGTTCGGGCGCAAGCGCCTGCTGCTGATGGCGATCGCCGGCTTCGTCGTCGCCTCGATGCTCTGCGGCTTCGCGCAATCGCTGGTGCAGATCGTCGCCTTCCGGCTGATGCAGGGCCTGTTCGGCGCGGCCTTGGTGCCGCTGTCGCAAGGCATCCTGCTCGACATCTACACGCTGGAAGAGCGCGGCTCGGCGATGGCCCTGTTCGGCGTCTCGGTGATGGTGGGGCCGGTGCTGGGCCCGGTGATCGGCGGCTGGCTCACCGCCAACGTCAACTGGCGCTGGGTGTTCTACATCAACCTGCCGATCGGCCTCCTGGCCTTCGCCGGCATCGTGATCTTCGTACAGGAGACCAAGCGCGACCTGCAGGCGCGGCTCGACTGGCTCGGCTTCGGCATGCTCAGCGTCGCGATCGGCTCGCTGCAGCTCTTCCTCGATCGCGGCGAGCAGCTCGACTGGTTCTCCTCCGGCGAGATCTGGATCGAGGCCCTGGTCGCGGCCTCGGCCTTCTACATCTTCCTGGTCCACATCTTCACGGCCAACAACACCTTCGTGAATCCGAAGCTGTTCCTGGACCAGAATTTCGCCGTCAGCATGTTCTTCATCTTCGTCATCGGCGTGACCTATCTCGCCTCGCTCGCCTTGATGACGCCCTATCTGCAGACCCTGATGAACTACCCGGTGACGACCGCCGGCATCGTGATGGGCCCGCGGGGCCTGGGCACGATGCTCTGCATGTTCATCGTCGGAAAACTGATCGGCAAGGTCGATACCCGCTACCTGCTGGCATTCGGCCTCGGCCTCACCGCCTGGGCGATGTACGAGATGATCGGCTGGACCCCCGACGTGTCGGAATGGACCCTGGTCTATGTCGGCTTCGTGCAGGGTGCGGGCCTGGGCTTCCTGTTCGTGCCGCTGACCACCATCGCCTTCGCCACGCTGCCGGCGCAGATGCGCCCGGAAGGCATGGGCCTGTACAATCTCTCGCGCAACATCGGCTCCAGCGCCGGGATCTCGGTGGTGACGGCGCTGATCACCTCCAACACCCAGATCAACCACGCCTCGATCGCGAGCTACGTCACCCCGTTCAACAACGTGCTGCATACGCCGGCGGCCGCGGGCATGGATCCGACGACCGCCGCCGGCCGCGCCGCGCTCGACGGCATCATCACCAACCAGGCGACCATCATCTCCTACATGGACGACTTCAAGCTGCTGATGATCATGTCGGTGATCTGCATGCCGCTGGTCTTCCTGCTCCGCAAGCCGCGCGTCGCGCCGCAGCTCGACCACTCCGCGGTGATGGAGTAGGGCGTCCACGGAGCGTCATTGCCGGGCTTGACCCGGCAATCTCGTGCCGACCGGAACCAGATGCCCGGGTCAAGCCCAGGCATGACGATTCGAAACAGCTCAGAGTCCCGCCGCTTTCTTCGCGGCGCCGACCGCGCTCTCGAACATCTCCGGCGTCAGCACGCCGGTATTCGTGTTGTAGCGCGAGCAGTGATAGCTGTCGGTCAGCATGCGGCCGTCCTTCAGCCGATGCTGCGCGCCATGGCCGAACTTCATCGCGCTCCTTTTCTCGCCCAGCGCCTTCAGCGCCGCGTCATGGGCGATGGCGCCCAAGGCGAGGAACGCCTTGGCATGTGTATGCGCGTCGAGCGCCGCCTTCAGGAACCGGTTGCAGGTGTTGATCTCGACCGGCAGCGGCTTGTTCTGCGGCGGCACGCAGCGCACCGAGTTGACGATCCGGCAATCGACCAGCTCGAACCCGTCATCGACGCGCTTCTCGTAGCGGCCTTTGGCGAGGCCGAGCTTCAGCAAGGTGGCGTAGAGCAGGTCGCCGGCATAGTCGCCGGTGAAGGGCCGGCCGGTGCGGTTGGCGCCGTGCAGCCCGGGCGCCAGGCCGACGATCAGCAGCGGCGCATCCTTGGGCCCGAAGCTCGGCACCGGCGCGTTGAAATAGTCGGGATAGTCCCGCCAGTTCTGGTCCCGGAACTCCTTCAGGCGCGGGCAGAGCGGACAATCCCGCGCCGGCTCTTCCTCCGCCACGGTCAGCCGCGATCTTCGGACACTTCGGCGGGTGCCGGAGCCGATGCCGCGCCGGTCGCCGGGGATTGGTGGTTGTTCTGCGGCCCCGCGCCCTGCTGGCGCGGCGCGTGCTGGCGCGCGATCAGCGGCGAGAGCTCTTCCAGCTCGATGAAGACATCGGCCTGGCGGCGCAACTCGTCGGCCACCATCGGCGGCTGCGACTTGACCGTGCTCACCACCGAGACGCGGACGCCGCGGCGCTGCACCGCCTCCACCAGCCGGCGGAAGTCGCCGTCGCCGGAGAAGAGGACGACATGGTCGAGATGCGCCGACATCTCCAGCACGTCGATCGCGAGCTCGATATCCATGTTGCCCTTGATCTTGCGCCGGCCCATGGCGTCGGTGAACTCCTTGGTCGGCTTGGTCACCATGGTGAAGCCGTTATAGTCCAGCCAATCGACCAGCGGACGGAGCGGCGAATACTCCTGATCCTCGATCAGCGCCGTGTAGTAGAAGGCGCGGATCAGGCGGCATTGCTCCTGGAAGGTCCGCAGCAGCCGCTTGTAGTCGATGTCGAAGCCCAGAGCCCGCGCCGCGGCATGAAGATTGGCGCCGTCGATGAAGAGCGCCACCCGCTCTTCGGGATAGAAACGCGTCGGCATCGAATGTCCCCTTTGAATATGCCTTTAACTATAGAGACCGCGCCCGCTCCCGACTCTTGGGGCCCCCGGTTGCGCTGGCCTTGCCGATCCCGGGCTAGTAAAAGCGGGCATCGGGTGCATTTCAACTGCGTTTTTCGCAACCTCTTTCGGATGCAACGGAGATGAGCGGCGGCATCTTCATCGGCCTCGGCGCCAACCTGCCGAGCCCCCAGCACGGCTCGCCGCGCAACACCGTGGTGTCGGCGATCGCGGCCTTGGCGGCGGCCGGCCTCGTCATCCGCGCGCGCTCGCCGCTCTACGAATCAGAACCCGTCCCGGTCTCCGACCAGCCCTGGTACGTCAACGCGGTGGTCGAGGCCGAGAGCGCGCTCGACTGCGCGGCGCTGCTCGCGCTGCTGCATTCGGTTGAAAATGCCTTCGGCCGGGTGCGCAGCGTGCCGAACGCCGCCCGGGTGCTGGACCTCGATCTCCTGGATTGCCGGGGCGAGGTCCGCGCCGGTCCCGATGCGCCGATCCTGCCGCATCCGAGGCTGCAGGACCGCGCCTTCGTGCTGATGCCGCTCGGCGACATCGCGCCGCACTGGCGCCATCCCGTCAGCCGCCGCGGCGTGGCGGAATTGCTGGCGGCTCTGCCGCCCGGCCAGCGCATCCGCCGGGCGGATTGAGCGCGGGGCCGGGCTCGCGGGCTTAGCATGCGTCGGGTGCATGGCTGAACCATGCCGCCGCCTTGCCTTGTCGCTGCCGAAACAATATATTCAGGTCAAGCACTTGGCCACGTTCCTGGAGATTGTCGAGAATGGCACGCGTAACGGTTGAAGACTGCGTTCTGAAGATCCCCAACCGCTTCGACCTGGTGATGGTCGCGGCCCAGCGCGCCCGGGAGATTTCCGCCGGCGCCCTGCTCACCATCGATCGCGACAACGACAAGAACCCGGTGGTGTCGCTGCGCGAGATCGCCGACGGCACCGTCAACCTCGATGAGCTTTCCAATGCGGTCGTGACCGGCCTGCAGAAGCATGTCGAGAACGACGAGCCGGAGGAAGAGGGTCAGGGCTTCGGCGTCGGCGCGGGCGAGGACCTGCTCGCCGAGATGCAGCAGGCCCAGATCAGCGAGGAAGAGGCCGAAGACGCCGACATGGCGATCGACGGCGAGTTCGAGGACGCGGCCGAGGCCGAGGGTCCGGAGGAGTAACTCCGGGCTTCGACTTCCGCGCCCACTCTTCGGGCTTCCATCTGGAGGTGAATCGATCGAGCGTCCCGCATGTCACTCTTGGCGTTTGCTGAAAGGACGGTAGCGGCGACGCCGGATTGGTTGGTGCGGAAGTGTCGATGATTCGTCAGTTCGAGCTGGTCGAACGCGTCAAATCCTACGATCCGGGCGCGGATGAGGAAGCCCTCAACCGCGCCTATGTTTTTTCCATGAAGGCGCACGGCTCGCAGTCGCGCGCCTCGGGCGATCCTTATTTCTCGCACCCGCTCGGCGTCGCTGAGATCCTGACCCGCCTGAAGCTCGACACCGCCTCGATCGTCACCGGCCTGCTGCACGACACGGTCGAGGATACCGACGCCACCCTCGAGGAGATCGAGGAGCTGTTCGGCAAGGAGATCGGCCGGCTGGTCGACGGCGTCACCAAGCTCTCGCGCCTGGAGCTGCAATCCGACAACACCAAGCATGCGGAGAACTTCCGCAAGCTGGTGCTGGCGATGTCCAACGACATCCGCGTGCTGCTGGTGAAGCTGGCCGACCGCCTGCACAACATGCAGACCCTGCACTTCATCAAGGACCCGGAGAAGCGCCGCCGCATCGCCGCCGAGACCCTGGAGATCTACGCGCCGCTGGCCGAGCGCATGGGCATGCACCAGGTGAAGGACGAGCTCGAGAATCTGGCTTTCGGCGAGGTCAATGCCGACGCCTATCACTCGATCACCCAGCGCCTGACCTTCCTGCGCGAGCAGGGCGCCGACCTGGTGAACAAGGTGATCGGCGAGCTGCAGAAGGTGATGAAGGACAACGGCATCGCCTGCCAGGTCTCGGGGCGGGAGAAGACGCCCTATTCGATCTGGCGCAAGATGCAGAAGAAGCAGGTCGAGTTCGAGCAGCTAACCGACATCATGGCCTTCCGCGTGATCGTCGAAGGCGTGCCGGAATGCTATCAGGCGCTGGGCGTGCTGCACAGCAACTACTCGATGATCCCCGGCCGCTTCAAGGACTTCATCTCGACGCCGAAGCCGAACAACTACCAGTCGCTGCATACCGGCATCATCGGCCCGCATCGCCTGCGCCTCGAAGTGCAGATCCGCACCCGCGAGATGCACGAGATCGCCGAGATGGGAGTCGCCGCGCATTGGGGCTACAAGGAAGGCCTGGAGCGGATCGACGGCCGCCAGTACCGCTGGCTGCGCGAGCTGCTCGACATCCTGGAGCACGCTTCCGGCCCCGAGGAGTTCCTCGAGCACACCAAGCTCGAGATGTTCCAGGACCAGGTGTTCTGCTTCACGCCGAAGGGCGACCTGATCGCGCTGCCGCGCGGCGCCTGCCCGGTGGACTTCGCCTATGCGGTGCACTCGCAGGTCGGCGACCGCTGCGTCGGCGCCAAGATCAACGGCCGCATCGTGCCGCTCAGGACCGTGCTCGCCAACGGCGACCAGGTGGAGATCGTCACCTCGCGCGCGCAGACGCCGTCGCCGACCTGGGAGCGCTTCGTCGTCACCGGCAAGGCCCGCGCCTGCATCCGCCGCTTCATCCGCACCCAGCAGCGCAACCAGTATCTGGAGCTGGGCCGGGCGCTGCTGTCGAAGGAGTTCCAGCACGGCGGCTACGAATACACCGACAAGGCGCTGGACGGCGTCCTGAAGAAGTACAAGGTCGAGAGCGGCGAGGACCTGATCGCGCAGGTGGGCGAGGGCATCGTCACCGCGCGCGACGTGATGGTGACGGTCTTCCCCGGCTCGCGCACGCCCGCGCAGCCGGAGAAGGTGGTGCCGCTCGCGCGCCAGCGCCAGAAGGCCAAGGGCAACGGCGCCTTCGCGGTGCCGATCCGCGGCCTCATCCCCGGCATGGCGGTGCATTTCGCCGGCTGCTGCCATCCTTTGCCCGGCGACCGCATCGTCGGCATCGTCACGACCGGCAAGGGCGTCACCATCCACACCATCGACTGCGAGACCCTGGAGAGCTTCGCCGAGACCCCGGAGCGCTGGATCGACGTCTCCTGGGACAAGGATCCCGATGCCGGCCAGCTCCATACCGGCCGCCTGAACGTGGTGATCGCCAACCAGACCGGATCGCTGGGCTCGCTCACCACCGTCATCGGCAAGAATGACGGCAACATCATGAACCTGAAGATCGTCAACCGCTCGACCGACTTCTTCGAGATCCTGATCGACGTCGAGGTGAAGGACGTGAAGCACCTCACCAATATCATCGCCGCCCTGCGCGCCACGCCCAACATCAACTCCGTCGAGCGCGCGCGGGGCTGAATTGGGGACGGACCCGTCGACCCTCACCGAACCCTCTCCCTCGGGGGGAGAGGGCTTTTATCCATTCCGTCTCTCGCGTAGAAGCGTACTCGGTGAACCCCTCTCCCCTTGAGGGAGAGGGTAGGGGTGAGGGGTCGAAGACTGGCGCCGTCACAGCATCCCTGCCTGCAGCAAGAAGGAACTTGCACATGGACAAACGCCCCTTCGGCCGGACCGGCTGGCAGGTCAATCCGATCGGCTTCGGCGCCTGGGCGATCGGCGCGGATTGGGGCGAGGTCAGCGAGCGCGATGCCGAGGCGGCGCTGAACGCGGCGCTCGATGCCGGGGTCAACTTCATCGACACCGCCGATGTCTACGGCATGGGCCGTTCGGAGAAGATCATCGCCAAGGTGCTGAAGGCGCGCGGCAATAAGTCCTTGGGCGGCAAGAAGGACGTCGTCGTCGCCACCAAGGCCGGCCGCAAGCTCAACCCGCATGTGGCGCCGGGCTACACCGTCAAGGCGATCGCCGATTTCATCGAGCAGTCGCTGAGGAACCTGGAGGTCGACGCGCTCGACCTGCTGCAGCTCCATTGTCCGCCGACGCCGGTCTATGCCGATGCCGAGCTCTTCGCCGGCCTGGAGCGGCTGGTTGAGGCCGGCAAGCTCAAATATTACGGCGTCAGCGTGCAGACCATCGACGAGGCGGTCGCGGCGATGCAGTTCCCGATCGCCTCGATCCAGATCATCTTCAACATGTTCCGCCAGAAGCCGATCGAAAAGCTGTTCGACCTCGCCCGGAAGAACGAGGTCGCGATCATCGCCCGCGTGCCGCTGGCGAGCGGCCTCCTGACCGGCAAGATGAAAGCCGACACCCGGTTCGGCAAGGACGACCATCGCAACTACAACCGCCATGGCGAGATGTTCGACGTCGGCGAGACCTTCTCCGGCGTCGATTACGCGACGGCGCTGAAGGCGGTGGACAAGCTGCGCCCGCTGGTGCCCAAGAACACGCCGATGGCGGCTGTCGCCTTGCGCTGGATCCTGATGCACGACGCGGTCACCGTCGCCATCCCGGGCGCCAAGAGTGCCGCGCAGGCCGTCGCCAATGCCGAGGCGGGCGATCTTTCGCCGCTGAGCTCGGAGCAGATGGCGGCGGTCAAGCGGGTCTATGACAGCGACATCCGTCCGCTGGTGCATCACCGCTGGTAGCGGTCCGGGAGCGCGCCATGATCCTCGGCATCGGCAACGACATCATCGACATCCGGCGGGTCGAGGAATCGATCAACCGGTTCGGCCGCCGCTTCATCGACCGCATCTTCACCGAGGTCGAGCAGCAGAAATCCGACCGCCGCGCCAACCGCGCCGCCTCCTATGCCAAGCGCTTCGCCGCCAAGGAGGCATGCTCGAAGGCGCTCGGCACCGGCTTCCGCCGCGGCGTCTATTGGCGCGACATGGGCGTGGTGAACCTGCCGAGCGGCAAGCCGACCATGAAGCTGACCGGCGGCGCGCTCGAGCGCCTGAAGGAGATCACGCCCAAGGGCATGACCCCGCAGATCGACGTCACCATCACCGATGACGGGCCGATCGCCCAGGTCATCGTCATCATCTCGGCCAACCCGGTGATCGCGGACGATTAGCGGCGGCGTCTCAGACAGCTTTAAGACCCTCATCCCTACCTTCCCCCGACGGGGGAAGGAGTCCACCGAGTGCGCGGCAGCGCACAGAGACCCCCTCGCCCGTAGGGAGAGGGCAGGGGTGAGGGTCTTGCCGCAGCCTGAGAACTTTCAAGCACTCGCCACAACGTCACGCCCACGCTGCCCGCGCGATCGCCAGCGCAACGAATATCGCCGCCAGCGATCCGCCGACCGAGACCAGCAGATAGGCCGCCGCCGGCGCCATCGCGCCGCGTTCCCAGAGCATCGCGAAATCCAAGGAGAAGGTGGAGAAGGTGGTGAAGCCGCCGAGGATGCCGGTGGTCAGGAACAGCCGCCAATGCTGGCTCATCTGGCCGAAGATCCCGGTGCCGCCACGATAGGTGAAGTAACCGGCGATCAAGCCCATCAACAACGAGCCCACGATGTTGATCGCCATCGTGCCGTACGGGAAGTCGGGCCCCGCCAGCCTGAGCGCCAATCCGTTGACGCCGTGACGGATGGCACCGCCGATCCCGGCGCCGATGAAAACAATGAGATAAAGCATGACTCGCTCCAGTTCGTTTTGCCGAACGGGAGGATCGAAGCGGGGAACATTCGGACAGACTCCCACCGCGCCAATACCGCCCGGTAGGAGCCATCAGCCGCAGGAGAGCGGCGGTTCGGCCGTTCAAGGAAGAGCGGCCCGGGGGACTCCATCCCCGTCATCGGGACGCACGCTATCGGAGCCCTGCTTCCCTGTCAAAGCAGCCACGCCTGCCGGGTGGGACCTCGGCGGCCTCTCATCGGCCCCCTGCGGCGGGGCGCGGCTTGACTTTCCCAAGGGCGGATGGCTTGATCCGGCGAACGGCGCAGAAAGCCTCGGCGTATGGAAAAACGCGAACGGAAACAACCACTTATGGCGAAACCTTCGTCCGGCGACATGCGCGAGCTGTGGGAACTCGCCAAGACTCTGATCTGGGCGGTGGTGATCGCGATCGTGGTCCGCACCTTCGCCTTCGAGCCATTCAACATCCCCTCGGGCTCGATGATCCCGACGCTCCTGATCGGCGATTATCTCTTCGTGTCCAAGACCGCCTACGGCTACAGCCGCTTCTCCTTCCCCTGGGGATTGGCGCCGTTTCATGGCCGCATCTGGTCCGGCGATCCCAAGCGCGGCGATGTCGTCGTGTTCCGGCCGCCGGGAGATCCCGACACCGATTTCATCAAGCGCGTGATCGGCCTGCCCGGCGACAAGATCCAGGTGAAGGGCG
>DASZYM010000059.1:0-4440 GCA_035545355.1 Dongiaceae bacterium | reverse complement strand
ACGCCTTTTTTCGATCGTGCGACACCCAAGGCGTGGATCCCGCGACCTAGTCGCGGGATGACGGCTCCATAGGAAATGGGTTTGTATCCTTCGGAGACTGCTCTCGTAGATCTGTGCATGCCCTAGCCCATCTTGGGGCGGGGACGCAGGCGGGGTGCGAAATTTGCGGCGCACGTCACGTGCGTGATGATCTTCAATGGATGCACGCGGTGCCGCCGCTCCGCCCCAAGATGGGCGGTATGGTGGGGTTGATGCAGCCTGAGCGCTTTGATCCAGCGCGCCGCGTTACATCCGCTCCAGCATCAGCTTCGCCGCCGCGAGGTCCTCGATGGCGGTGCCGACGCTTTTGAAGAGGGTGATCTCGTCGGCACTGCGACGGCCGGGATGCTTGCCCTTGCAGAGATCGGCGAGCTCGGCGGCGACGTCGGTCTCCTTGATGATGCCGGCCTTCAAGGGCTGCAGGAGATCACCGCCTTCCTTCAAGGCGCCGGCGCGGGTGTCGCAGAACAGGGTCGCGCGCTTCACCGCTTCGTCATCGCTCTCGCGCAGCTCGGGCAGATAGGCGCCGACCAGGTCGAGATGCGCGCCGGGCTTCAGCCAGGCACCGTGAATCAGCGGCTCGGCGGAAAGCGTCGCGCAGGAGATGATGTCGGCGCCGCGCGCCGCGGCTTCGAGATCGGACGCGCGCTCGACCGCGATGCCGGCCTGCCGGATCTCGGCGATCTTCTCTTCGGCTTTCTTCGGATCGCGGGCCCAGAGCAAGCTCCGGGCGATGCCGGGGCGCGCCGCGCGATGCGCCTGAATGAGCGGCAGCGACAGAGCCCCGGCGCCGACCATCAGATGCACCGCGGCATCCTGGCGCGCGCAGAAGCTCGCCGCCAATCCCGAGGCGGCGGCGGTGCGGCGCACGGTGAGGGTCTTGCCTTCCATCAGCGCCTTGGGCTCGCCGGTGGCGCCGTCGAGCATCAGATAGAGGCCCTGCACCGCCGGGAGATGGCGCGCGCCGTTGCCGGGCGTGATGGTGACGATCTTGACGCCGACCGAGCGCCCGCCTTCCCAGGCCGGCATCAGCAGCAGGGTCTGGTCGGCCTCGCCGGGGATCGGCACGGCATGGTGATGGCGCACCGGCACGGTCCAGTCCGCGGCGAAAGCGTGCTTGAGTGCGCCGATGAGGGAGGGATAGTCGAGCCTGGCGTCGAGCGTCTCGGCACGGATGAAGGGAATATTGTCGGTCATTTTGCCCCGCTTTGGTCTAGCGGGGTGGAAGCTAGCGCGGATCGGTGCGGAGTTGAACTGGTTGCGATCCGGTGGGCATCGAGGGTCGCTCTCGGCGGCGCCGCCGGCCGGGCGGGCTCACCAGGCGTCGTCGAAGTCGAAGGCGACGGCGGCGACGATGGGGCCGTAATCGGCGAGGTTGGCGAAGACGGCGCAGGCGTTCGGCTTCTCGGCCTTGGCCTTCGCATCGAGCTGCAAAGGCACGGTCGCCGCATGGCCGTTCCAGACCGCGACCTTCTGCAGGGAGCGCACGGTGTTGAAGGAATCCAAGGTGCGGCCGCTATTGACGCCGCGATCGATCGCCGCCTCGTCCTTGTACTGATAGGTGACCAGCCAGATGGTCGCCGGGACCGGAAGCGGCGCTTCGGGCAATTGCAGCAGCACCTGCCCGGTCTGCGGGTCGCGCGCGACTTCCAGCGGATACATGCGCTGGCGCGCCTTGGCTTCGCGAATCTTCTGCTCGATGAAGGCGCGGTCGGCGCCCTGCGCATCGACGGCACCCGCCACCACGACCTGCGGCGTGTAGACCATGTGATGGCCGAGGGTCATCGCATAGGCGCGCTGGCGGCCGACATAGGCGGGATCGGCGAACTGGTCCTTCCAGCCGATATAGTCCCAGTAATCGACATGATAGGAGAGCGGCAGCACGTCCTTGCGCCGTGCGAGCTGGCCCAGATAGCTGTCGGCCGGCGGACAGGAGCTGCAGCCCTGCGAGGTGAAGAGCTCGACCACGACCGGGCGCGATTCCGTCTCGGGGCGGATGAGCTGGCGCGAGGACGTGGCGACCGGCGCCGCGATCGGATTCACCACCGGCCCGGCGCCCGGCGCCACCGA
Source organism: Dongiaceae bacterium (assembly GCA_035545355.1). Taxonomy (GTDB): domain Bacteria; phylum Pseudomonadota; class Alphaproteobacteria; order Dongiales; family Dongiaceae; genus Dongia. The sequence goes on along the minus strand of DASZYM010000059.1, from coordinate 2,331 downwards.
CTGCACGCCCGATGTCGGCGCGGGCTGCGTGCCGACGACGACCGGCGCGGCGGGCGCGGTCGGGATCGCGACGGTAGGCTGGGGGACGGTGGGCTGAGCGACCGTTGGCTGCGCTATTGTGGGCTGCGCGGGGGTCATCATCGGCAGCGGCGCCGACGCATCCTGGGCAAGGGCCGGAGCGGCGGCGAGCGCGCCGCCGACAAGCCAGATCGAGACGCAAAGCGCCCTGGTGAAGCCCGACTGCAACATTATCGCGCGAAACTAAGTCCGTGAGCGAAGACGCCGCCAATCACGTTCGGGTGAGAGTGTAAGGCGTTGAGATTCCAACGATCAAGACTTCGTAGACCAGGCGCCGTCAGAAGTCGCTGACCCGGCCGTTCCGCTCCCAATCGCCGTAGCGCGTGGGTTCCGGTCCCTTGGGCCCGCCGATTTCCTTGGGCCGTGCCGGGGCGGGCGTTTCCGCGGGCTTCGGCGCGGGCGTCTCGACGGCCGGTTTTTCAGGTTCCTTGCTCATGGCGCAAATGTAGGGAGGCGGTCGTCCGGGGGCAACACGGGCCGCACGCCACCGGCGACGCATCCGCTTGAAAGTCCCTGCCGGCCGCACGATTTCTCCGGTCGAGAGGAGATTTCCAAGCCATGGGATATGCGCGGACGGCTTTGCTGCTGGCGGCCCTGACGGGGCTGTTCCTGGGCGCGGGCTATCTGATCGGCGGGACGCAGGGCGTGGTGATCGCGCTGGTGCTGGCGGCGGGCATGAACCTGGTCAGCTATTGGTATTCCGACAAGATGGTGCTCGGCATGTACGGCGCCAAAGAGGTGGAGGGCACCGAGCTCAACGGCATCGTCGCCGACCTGGCGGCGCGCGCCCGATTGCCGATGCCGAAGGTCTATCTGATCGAGAGCGACCAGCCCAATGCCTTCGCGACCGGGCGCAACCCGGAGCATGCCGCGATCGCCGCGACCACCGGATTGCTGCGGCGCTTGAGCACCGACGAAGTGCGTGGCGTGCTGGCCCATGAGCTCGGCCATGTGCAGCATCGCGACAGCTTGACCATGACCATCACCGCGGTGCTCGCCGGCGCCATCGGCATGCTGGCACAGTCGCTGTTCTGGTTCGGCGGGTTCGGCGGCCGCGATCGCAATTCGCCGCTGGGCGGTTTGGGTGCGCTGCTGGTGATGGTGTTGGCGCCGATCGCCGCCATGCTGGTGCAGCTCGCGATCTCGCGCGGCCGCGAATACGAGGCCGACCGCGCCGGCGCCGAAATCTCCGGCAGCCCGCGGGCGCTCGCTTCGGCGCTGCAGAAGATCTCCGGCGCCGCGGCGGCGATTCCCAACCCGGTCGCCGAGCAGCATCCGGCGAGCGCCCATCTCTTCATCGTCAATCCGCTGCATGGCACGGGTGCCGATAATCTGTTCTCGACCCATCCCGCGACCGAGAACCGGATCGCGCGACTGATGGCGATGGAGGCGGGTCCGGTGGCGCCGCCTGCGACCGCGACGCGGACGGGCCGCAGCATGCTGCCGGAGAGCGGGCCACGGCGCGGGCCCTGGGGCTGAAGGCGAGGTTGTCCAAATAGACTCACCCCCTCCCCTGCCCTCCCCCGAATCGGGGGAGGGGGATGGCGGCGCAGCTCTTCGTTTCCCTCCCCCGATCCGGGGGAGGGTTAGGGTGGGGGCAAGTCTCACCGCATCCGCTATAACACCCGCCATGAAACAAGCGACCAAGGCATTGCCCATCTCGCCGCGCGGGATCGCGCTCGATCTCATCGACCGCGTGCTCGACCAGAAGCGGCCGCTGGAAGAGGCGTTCGAGCGGCATCCCGATCTGGCGGCGCTGGAGAATCGCGACCGGCAATTCGTGCGCGCGCTGGCCGCGGCGACCTTGCGGCATCTCGGGCGGATCGATCGCGTGCTGGCTCTGTGCCTGGAGCATCCGCTGCCCGAGCGGGCGCATAAAGCGCGCGATCTGTTGCGTCTGGGTGCGGCGCAATTGCTGGTGCTGGAGACGCCCGCCCATGCCGCGGTGGACAGCACCGTGGCCCTGGCCGGCGGCTTTCGCGATTCCGCCGGATATAAGGGGCTGATCAACGCGGTCTTGCGGCGGATCGGCCGCGAGAAGGCGGCCCTGCTCGCCGCCGCGCCGCCGGGAGAAGCGAGCCTGCCGGATTGGCTCTGGCGGTCCTGGTCGGCCGCCTATGGCGCCCGCGCGAGCGCCATCGCCGAAGCGGTGCTGCACGAGGCGCCGCTCGACCTCTCGGTCAAACGCGCCGATGAGATCGCGCATTGGGCCGAGGCTTTGCATGCCGAGATCCTGCCGGGCGGCACTTTGCG
>DASZYM010000058.1:0-3032 GCA_035545355.1 Dongiaceae bacterium | reverse complement strand
CGGCAAGTCGGCCTTGGCCCTGCACCTTGCCCAGGAAGAAGCCGGGATCGTCATCAATGCGGATTCGATGCAGGTCTATCGCGACCTGCCGATCCTGACTGCCCAGCCGGATGCCGCCGCCCTCGCGGCGGCCCCGCATCGGCTCTACGGCATCCTGCCCCTGGACGACCCGGCGACCGCGGCGCGCTGGGCGGAGCTCGCCCTTCGCGAGGTCGAGGCGGCGGCCCGGGCGGGCAAGCTGCCCATCCTGGTCGGCGGGACCGGGCTCTATCTGAAGGCGCTGCTCGAAGGCTTCGCGCCGATCCCCGACATCGATCCGGAAGTGCGGGGCCGCGCCAAGGCGCTCCTGGTCGAGCTGGGTGCACCAGGACTACATGCCCATCTGAGCGAACGCGATCCGGCCACGGCGGCGAAGCTCCGGCCCTCGGACAGCCAGCGGCTGATGCGCGCCTGGGAGGTGCTGGAGGGCACGGGCAAGCCGCTCGCCTGGTGGCAGGCGCAGCCGACCGAGCCGCCGCGCGGCGAAAGCGGACCGGTTTCGGCGCTCTCCTTCGTCGTCAATCCGAGCCGCGCGGAGCTCTACGCGGCCTGCAATGACCGGCTGATCGCCATGGTGGCCAAGGGCGCACTCGCCGAAGTGCGTGCGGCGCTCGCCGCTTATCCCAATGCGGATCATGAGCAAGCTGGGTTCAAGGCTCTGGGATTTAAAGAAATCCGTCAGCACATTGAAGCTCAAGTGTCACTTGAGGAGGCGGCGGCAGCGGCCCAGCAGGCGACCCGCAATTATGCCAAGCGGCAGGGGACCTGGTTCCGTCATCAACTGCGCGGTGCAACTTTATTAGCGCCTGACGGGGAAGGTATGAAATTTTCACAAAGTTCCCTTGCGGGATTGCGCCATAAAATTCGGGATTTCCTGTTGACCGCATCCTGTTGAAAACTTAGGTTGCGGCGCGGTCGGCCGTTTTCTTTGGCCGGCGGGCGCGTGGTGTTGTAATACGCGGCGCGACTTTCTTACAGTTTCAAGCGGTTAGGCGCAGGAGTTTGTCATGGCGGTGGAACCGATCACCGGAGCGGACATCATTGTCAAAGCGCTGGTGGACCAGGGTGTCGAGGTCATTTTCGGCTATCCCGGCGGCGCCGTCCTTCCGCTCTATGACGCACTCTTCAAGCAGAACCAGATCCGTCACATCCTGGTCCGGCATGAGCAGGCGGCGGTCCATGCCGCCGAAGGCTATGCCCGTTCGACCGGGAGAGTGGGTGTCGTGCTGGTGACTTCGGGCCCCGGCGCCACCAACGCGGTGACCGGCCTGACCGACGCGCTCATGGATTCTATTCCCATCGTCTGCCTGACCGGCCAGGTGCCGACGCACCTGATCGGCAACGACGCCTTCCAGGAGGCGGACACGACCGGCATCACCCGGCCCTGCACCAAGCACAATTACCTGGTCAAATCGATCGAGGAGCTGTCGCGCAAGGTTCATGAGGCGTTCCATGTGGCCAAGAGCGGCCGCCCGGGCCCGGTGGTCATCGACCTGCCGAAGGATATCCAGCAGGCCAAGTACGAATACGTGAACCATGCCGGCCAGAAGCACCGGTCGTACAACCCGCCGGTCCGCCCGGACCGGGCGGCGGTGGAGAAGGCGATCGAGCTGATCGCCAATGCCAAAAGGCCGCTCTTCTATGTGGGCGGCGGCTGCGTCAATTCCGGCCCGCAGGCCTGCGCCCTGCTGACCGAGTTCGTCCATCTCACGGGCTTCCCCTGCACCCAGACCCTGATGGGGCTCGGCGCCTTCCCGGGATCCGACCCGCTGTCGCTGGGCATGGTCGGGATGCACGGCATGTACGAGGCCAACCTCGCCATGCATGACTGCGACGTCATGATCAATATCGGCGCCCGGTTCGACGACCGGGTGACGGGGAGGATCAATGCCTTCTCGCCCGGCTCGAAGAAGATCCATGTCGATATCGACCCCAGCTCGATCAACAAGAACGTCCGGGTCGACCTACCGGTGGTCGGCGATGTCGGCCATGTGATCGAGGAGATGATGCGGATCTGGAAGTCCCGCCAGCTCAAGGCCGACGGCAAGGCGCTGGCGGCCTGGTGGGAGCAGATCAACACGTGGCGCGGCCGCAACTGCCTGAAGTACCGGGCCAGCGAGCAGGTCATCAAGCCGCAATACGCCCTGCAGCGCCTCTATGCGGCGATCAAGGACAAGGACTTCTACATCACCACCGAGGTCGGCCAGCACCAGATGTGGGCCGCCCAGTTCCTGAAGTTCGAGAAGCCGAACCATTGGATGACCTCGGGCGGCCTCGGCACCATGGGCTACGGCCTGCCGGCGGCCTATGGCGTGCAGGTGGCGCATCCGGAATCGCTGGTGATCGACGTCGCCGGCGAGGCTTCGATCATGATGAACATCCAGGAGATGTCCACGGTCGTGCAGTACCGCCTGCCGGTGAAGATCTTCATCATGAACAACAAGTGGATGGGCATGGTGCGCCAGTGGCAGGAACTGCTGCATGGCGGGCGCTATTCCGAGAGCTACAGCGACGCGCTGCCGGATTTCGTGAAGCTGGCCGACGCGTTCGGCGCCACCGGCCTCAGGGCCGAGAAGGTCGGCGAGCTCGACGGCGTCATCGCCAAGATGCTGGCGACGCCGGGGCCGGTGATCGCCGACATCGCGGTCGATGAGAAGGAGAACTGCTTCCCGATGATCCCGTCCGGCGCCGCCCATAACGAGATGCTGCTCGGGCCGGAGGATCAGACAGCCAAGCCGATCTCGGAAGAAGGCATGGTTTTAGTCTAGGCGAGCTTCGGGATGGGAAGGGTCTCAGGCAGCTTCAAGACCCTCACCCCTCCCTCTCCCTACGGGCGAGGGGATTTATTTTGAGTGCGCTGCCGCGCACTCGGTGAGCCCCTTCCCCCGTGGGGGGAAGGCAGGGATGAGGGTCTTGACGCTGCCTGAGGCTTTTCAGAGCTACTTCCCGCCGAACATCGCATTCAACGTCCCGAACGGCATCGCCCCTTCGGC
>DASZYM010000057.1:0-14884 GCA_035545355.1 Dongiaceae bacterium | reverse complement strand
CGGGAAGATCCGAAGACGCGCTGGAAGATGTCGTCGACATGCTTGAAGTGATAGCCGAGGTCGAAGCTCTCGGCGAGCGCGGCGGGCGAGATCCGGGCCGCGATCACCGGATCGTTCTTGAGCTCGGTCAGGAAATCCTTCCCTTCGAGCCAGACCTTCATCGCGTTGCGCTGCACCGCCTGATAGGCGTCCTCGCGGGCAATGCCGGCCTGGGTCAAGGCGAGCAGCACGCGCTGCGAATGCACCAGGCCCGAATAGCGGTCGAGATTGGCCAGCATCGCCTCGGGATAGACGATCAGCTTGTCGATGAGGCCGGTCAGCCGCGCCAGAGCGAAATCGAGCGCGATGGTCGCATCGGGCGCGAAGACGCGCTCGACCGATGAATGCGAGATGTCGCGTTCGTGCCAGAGCGTCACATTCTCCAATGCCGGATTGACCGCGGCGCGCACGATGCGCGCAAGGCCGGCCAGGTTCTCCGAGAGCACCGGGTTGCGCTTATGCGGCATCGCCGAGGAGCCCTTCTGGCCCGGCGAGAAATATTCCTCCGCCTCGCGCACCTCGGAGCGCTGCAGGTGACGGATCTCGGTCGCGAGATTCTCGACCGAGCCGGCGATCACGCCGAGCACGGCGAAGAACATCGCATGGCGGTCGCGCGGGATGACCTGGGTCGAGACCGGCTCGACCTTCAGGCCGAGCTTCTTGGCGACGTGCTCCTCCACCCGCGGATCGATATTGGCGAACGTCCCCACCGCGCCGGAAATGGCGCAGGTCGCGATCTCGTCCTTCGCCGCCAGCAGGCGCTGCCTGGCGCGGTCGAAGGCCGCATAGTGCCCGGCGAGCTTGACGCCGAAGGTGGTGGGCTCGGCGTGGATGCCGTGGCTGCGGCCGATGGTCGGCGTCGTCTTGTGCTCGAAGGCCCGGCGCTTCAGCGCGGCCAGCAGCGCGTCGAGATCGGTCAGCAGCAGCGCGGCCGCCTGCTTCATCTGCACGGCGAGGCAGGTGTCGAGCACATCCGACGAGGTCATGCCCTGATGGACGAAGCGCGCTTCCGGCCCGACATGCTCGGCGAGATTGGTCAGGAACGCGATGACGTCATGCTTGGTCTCGCGCTCGATCTCGTCGATCCGGGCGATCTCCCATTTGCCGCGTTCCCACACCGCTCTGGCAGCTTCCTTGGGAATCACGCCCAATTCGGCCTGGGCGTCGCAGGCATGGGCTTCGATCTCGAACCAGATCCGGAACCGGTTCTCCGGCTCCCAGATGCGGGCCATTTCCGGACGCGAATAGCGGGGAATCATGCAGACCTCGAGGGGATTGGACAGCCGCAGAAAACGGGCTGCCGACCCGAAAGTCAACTGGATGAGCCGGAGTCCTCTCAGCGCGTCACCCCCGGGCTTGACCCGGGGGTCTCGTGCCGGTTGGAACCAGATGCCCTGGGTCAAGCCCGGGCATGACGGTTTGTGGTGACGACTTCGGCTAGATCAGCGGCGGCGTGCAGGCGCAGACCACGATGGCGGTCTGCTTGCCGATGTTGAACAGCCGGTAGGGCTGCTTGGTGAAGAGCTGGAAGCCGCCGCCGGCATTGATCCGGTGGCGCTGGCCGTTGACCTCGAGCTCGACCGTGCCCTGGATGATGACGGCCGCGGTCTCGCCGTTATGGACGATCATCTCCTCGCCGGTATCGGCCCCGGGCGCATAGCGCTCGTAGAAGAGCTGCAGTTTCTTGTCGCGGCGCTCGGAGCCCAGCACGCGGAGATCGGCGCCGCCGCGGGTGACGACCGCGAGATCCTCTTTCGCGTAATAGAGCGCGTTCTGCCGCGAGACCGGCAGCGCAAAGAACTCCGCCATCGAGATCGGGATCGCGTTCAGGATCCGATGCAGCGAGGCCAAGGACGGCGCATGACTGTCCTGCTCGATCAGCGAGATCGTCGCATTGGTGACGCCCGCGCGCTTGGCAAGCTCGCGCTGCGACATGCCCGCCTGCTCGCGCACGGAGCGCAGGCGCGCGCCCACGGCCAGGGCGCTGGTATCGCTCTCGGTCTTCGGCGCCCGCTTGGCCTGCAACGCTTTCTTCGCCACGCTCGATGCTCCAGTCAATTTGGTGCGTCTTGGTAACACGCGGGGAATCCGCTTGCGCGATTAAAAAATCATGTCATAGTTAGAAAAATTTTTAACACCAAAGAAAACACTTCATGGGAGGCTGCCTTGGCGGCGCTGGACGATTTCGCACGTCTTTCCGGAAAACTGTTTCTCGACGGCGCGCTCATCGCGAGCAAAGCCACCGCGCGGCTCGACGTGATCGAGCCGGCGACCGAGGACCGGATCGGCGAGATCGCCGATGCGACCGATGCCGAGGTGGATCAGGCGATCGACATCGCCGACCGCGCGCGCCGCAAATGGTGCGCCCAGGACACGCGCACCCGCGCCACCACCTTGCACGAAGTCGCGGCGACCCTGCGGCGCAGCAAGGAAGCCTATGCCGAGTGCCTGACCCGCGAGGAAGGCAAGCCGTTCAAGGAATCGGTGGACGAGGTCTCCTGGTGCGCGACCGCGCTCGATTACTACGCCGAGATCGCGCGGCACGAGACCGGGCGCGTCGCCGGCAATACCGTGCCGGGCCAGTTCCACTTCGCGGTCAAGGAGCCGCTGGGGACGGTCGTCATCATCCTGCCCTTCAACTACCCGCTGGTGCTGTTGTGTTGGGAAGCGGCCGCCGCACTCGCCGCCGGCAACGCCGTCATCGTCAAGCCGCATGAGCAGACCAGCCTGACCACGCTGAAATTCATGGAGCTGTTCGCCGGCTTGCCGGCGGGCCTGATCCAGGTGGTGACCGGCGGCGGCCGCGTCGGCCAGCGCCTGATCGCGAGCCCGAAGACCCATGGCGTCGCCTATACCGGCTCGGTCGCGGTGGGCCAGGCGGTGGCGCGGACCTGCGCCGAGACCTTCAAGCCCTGCCTGATCGAGGCGTCCGGCAACGATCCGATGATCGTCATGCCCTCGGCGCCGATGGACATGGCGGTGCGCGGCGCGGCCTTTGCCGCCTATCTCAATTGCGGTCAGGTCTGCACCTCGTCGGAACGCTTCTACGTCCATGCCAAGATCCATGACGAGTTCGCGGAGCGCCTCGCCGCGGAGGCGAAGAAGCTGCGGATCGGCAACGGGCTGGAGAAGGTCGATCTCGGACCGCTGGCCACCAGCAAGCAGCGCGACCGTTTCGAAGGCATGCTCGCGCGCGCTCGAAAAGAAGGGGCGAAGGTGCTGACCGGCGGCGGACGCCCAGCCAATCTCAATCGCGGCTGGTTCGTCGAGCCGACGGTGCTGACCGAGGTCACGCCGGAGATGGAGATCCTGAACGAGGAACCGTTCGGTCCGGTGGCGCCGATCTGCCGGGTCGAGAGCTTCGACGAGGCGATCACGCTCGCCAACAAGTCGCGCTACGGGCTCGGCGCCAATCTCTACACGCTCGACATGGACGAGGCGTTCCGCGCGGTCAGCGAGATCGAATCCGGAATCTTGTGGATCAACGCGCCGCTGCTCGACAACGACGCCCTGCCCTTCGGCGGCCGCAAGCTGTCGGGCACCGGAAGACAGCTCGGGCCCGAGGGTCTCAACCAGTTCCAGAACACCAAATTCGTGATGATCGATCCGAAGGCGTCCAACCAGGACTTCTGGTGGTTCCCCTACGCCGAGAACGAGATGTTCAGTGGTAAGCCCGCTGGGGGGAAGCATAACGGCGCGAAGTAACGCGCGAACGAAAGACAGGGGGAAGACATGACGACTGAAGGCATTCCGGCCGAGCTCGAAAGGCGGATCAGCCTGCTCGAGAATCCGGCGAACCAGGGCGAGGACTTCGACGGGACGAGCTGGTTCTGGCTGATCGTTCTCGGCCTCGCACTGCCCGTGGCGATCCTGATCATCGGGTGGCTGTCATGACGACGACGGAAATGCAGATCACGGCCGAGGCCGATAAGAGCGCCTGGCCGCTCCTCCCCGTGGAACGGACCTGGGGCTCGTGGAAGCTCGGCATCTCGCTGGCAACGGCGGCGGCGGCCACCTGGTGCTACATCATCGGCGAATATGTCGGCTATTACCTCGGCTTCGGCAAAGGCTTCGCGGCGCTGACCGCGGGCAGCATGATCGGCATGCTGATCGTCGCCGTCGCGGCGGTGCCGATCTGCATCCGCTTCGGGGTCGATTCCATCGCCTCGACCAAGCCGCAATTCGGCTCCAAGGGCTGGATCATCCCGGCGGCGATGCAGCAGATCTCGATCGTCGGCTGGAACTCGCTGCTGCTGATCTTCTTCGCGAAATCCACGACCCAGCTCCTGATCGCCCTCGGCATCACCGCCGAAGGCGAGACCAGCCTGCTGGTGCCGGTCACCATCTTCATCGCCTGCGCGCTGGTGTTCCTGTTCCTGCTGAAGGGCTCCGGCGGCCTCGATCGGATCGCGAAGATCCTGGTCGCCCATGTGTTGATCGGCTGCTGGATGCTCTACATCCTGCTGAGCCAGCGCTGGGACGAGCTTTCGAACGCCAAGCCTGCCTATGCGTCGGGCGATCCGGTCTGGGATTACACGACCGGGGTCGAGATCGGCATCGTGTCGCTCCTGTCCTGGTGGCCCTATATCGGCGCCATGGTGCGCATGGCGCCGCGCGGGCGCACGGCGGCGGTACCGATCATGATCGGCATGGGCGCGCCGGTGCCCCTGCTCTCGCTGATCGGGGTCGCCGGCATCCTGGTGCTGCAGGTCTCCGACCCGGCGCAGTGGCTGCGCACCGTCGGCGGGCCGACCTACGGCATCATCGCGCTGATCTTCGTCGCGGCGGCCAATCTCGGCACGGCGGTGGCCGGCGTCTATGCCTCGGCGATCGGGCTCAGGCACTTCCCGATGCTGGACAAGTGCTCCTGGCCGATGCTGTTGCTGCTGACCGTCGGGCCGGTGATCCTGGTCGGCTTCTTCATCCCGGAGCTGTTCTTCGCCAATTTCGGCTCGTTCCTGGCCTTCATCGGCGTCGCCTTCGCGCCGCTCTGCGGGATCCAGATCGCCGATTACTACGTGCTGCGGAACCGGCGGATCGACGTCCGTGGCCTGTTCGTCGGCAAGCCGGGCAGCCCCTATCGCTTCTGGGGCGGATGGAACCCGGCCTCGCTGATCGCCATGGCGGTCGGATGCGGCGTCTATATGTATCTGCTCAACCCGCTGACCTATGCCAGCCACAAGCCCTACGACTTCACGACGGCTTCGCTGCCGACCATCGTGATCGCCGGCATCGTGCATGTGATCGCCACCAAGATCCTGGTGATCCCGGCGCGAAAAGGCGGATACTGATCTCCAGCCAAGCCCGGCCGCCAGACCGATGGCGGCCGGGCTCCCTGGGGAGAGCTTCATGAAAGTGCTGATGGTTCTCGCGCATCCGCGGCGCGCGTCGCTGACGGGGCAAGCGGCGGATGCCTTTGCCGCCGCCGCCACGGCGAACGGACATAGCGTCGAATGGGCGGATCTGCACGCCGAGGGCTTCGACCCCGTGCTGCGCGAGGCGGACGAGCCGGACTGGAACGACGCGCGCAAGGTCTACTCGCCGGAGGTGCGGCGCGAAATGGCGCGGATCGAGCGCAACGAGGCGACCGTCATGGTGTTTCCGGTCTGGTGGTGGTCGGTGCCGGCGATGCTGAAGGGCTGGATCGATCGGGTCTGGAACAACGGCTGGGCCTATGGCGAGCGCACGTTCCCGCAGCGCCGGGCCTGGATGGTCGGCATCGCCGGCACCGGTCCCGAGGGCTATCGGAAGCGCGGCTACGACACCGCGATGATCACGCAGCTCGATATCGGCATCCTGGATTATTGCCGCATCGCCGAGCGCCGGCTGGAGCTGCTCCACGGCAGCATCGAAGGCGCGCCCTATCCGGCGCAGATCGTCGCGGCCGCGCGTGCATTGGGCGAGGCCTTCTAGAGTAACGGGCCACGAAAACAAGTCGTCATGCCCGGGCTTGGCGATGTTTTCGAGAGTGCGACGCGTCGGACGTTGCGCCGACCCCTCGATCCATCGCACAGTCAGGCCGTTTCGCCTTGGGAGGGGCATGTGTCCGGTTCAGCATTGAAGCACCTGTTCTCGCCGATCACCATCCGCGGCAAGACCATCAAGAACCGGATCATGTCGACCGGTCACGACACCACGATCCCGACCGATTCCCTGCCCAATGATCGGCTGGCCGCCTATCACCAGGCGCGGGCCGAGGGCGGCGTCGGCCTGATCATCATGCAGGTGGCGGGGGTGCATGAATCCGCGCGCTACACCACGCATGTGCTGATGGCGACCGACGACAACTGCATCCCGGGCTATCGCAAGATCGCCGATATCTGCCACCAGCACGGCACCACATTGTTCGGCCAGCTCTTCCATCCCGGCCGCGAGGTGATGGAGAGCCAGGACGGCACGGCGCCGGTCGCCTACGCGCCCTCCGCGGTGCCGAACGAGCGCTTCCATGTGATGCCGCGGCCGCTCTCCAAGCGCATGATCGCCGAGATCGTCGAAGGCTACGGCCAGGCGGCGAAGCGATTGAAGACGGCGGGGCTGGACGGCGTCGAGATCGTCGCCAGCCACGGTTATCTGCCGGCGCAGTTCCTGAACCCGCGCACCAATCGGCGGGACGACGAGTATGGCGGCGCGTTCGAGAACCGGCTGCGCTTCATCCGCGAGGTGATCGCCGCGATCCGCCGCATCGCCGGCGAGGATCTGATCGTCGGCATGCGGATCAGCGGCGACGACAAGGATTTCGACGGCCTGCAGGACAGCGAGGCCATGGAGGCGATGGTCGCGCTCGAGGGCACGCTCGATTACTACAACATCGTCGTCGGCTCCTCGGCGAGCTTCGGCGGCGCGATCCATATCGCGGCGCCGATGGCCTTCGAGCATGCCTATGTGGCGCCCTTCGCCGCGGCGGCCAAGGCGCGGGTGAAGACGCCGGTCTTCGTCGCCGGCCGCATCAACCAGCCGCAGGAAGCCGAGCGCATCCTCGCCGCCGGATCGGCCGATATCTGCGGCATGACCCGTGCTCTCATTTGCGATCCGGAGATGCCGGGCAAGGCGGAGGCCGGCAGGCTCGACGACATCCGCGCCTGCATCGCCTGCAACCAAGCCTGCATCGGGCATTTCCATCTCGGCTATCCGATCTCCTGCATCCAGCATCCGGAGACCGGCCGCGAGCAGGTCTATGGCCAGCGCAAGCCGATCGCCAGGAAGAAGCGGATCATGGTCGTGGGCGGCGGGCCCGGCGGCATGAAGGCCGCGGCGGTCGCGGCCGAGCGCGGCCATGAGGTGACGCTCTACGAGGCGACCGAGCGTGTCGGCGGCCAGGCCTTGCTGGCGCAGCTCTTGCCGACCCGCGCCGAGTTCGGCGGCATCGTCACCAACCTCACGCGGGAGATGACACTGGCCGGCGTGAAGGTCGTGACGCGAACTCGCGTCACCCGCGCGCTGATCGAGCGCGAGAAGCCGGACGCGGTGATCGTCGCGACCGGCGCCAAGCCGCGCGCCGGCGACATCGAAGGCATCGATACCGGCCATGTGGTCAATGCCTGGCAGGTGATCAAGAACGAGGCCAATATCGGCTCGTCGGTGGTGATCGCCGATTGGCGCTGCGACTGGATCGGCATGGGGATCGCCGAGAAGCTGGCCCGCGCCGGCTGCAGGGTGCGCCTCGCGGTCGATGGCTACATGCCGGGCCAGCGCATCCATCAATATGTCCGCGACCATTGGCTGGGCGAGCTGCAGAAGCTCAATGTCGAGGTGATCCCCCTCGCCCGGCTCTACGGCGTCGACGGCGAGACCGTCTATCTGCAGCACGCGACCAACAGCGAGCCGATCGTGCTGGAAGGCGTGGACACGCTGGTGGCGTCGCTCGGCCACGAACGGGTCAACGAGCTGGAACAGGAGCTCGAAGGCTGGGACGGCGAGGTGCACCTGATCGGCGACTGCCTGACGCCCCGCACGGCCGAAGAAGCCGTGTTCGAAGGGCTGAAGGTCGCGGCGGAGATCTAGACTTTAGCCGGCTCGGTCGACGGCGGCGCTGCGGCCCGCGGCGCGGAGAACCGGTGTCCCAGGGCAATGCCGGGACGCTCCACGAAGCGGTGCAGCAGCTCGGCGCCCAAGGCGGTCAGCGAGAAGCCGACGACGGCGGTGAACAGCAGCAGCGGCACGCCGTCGAGATGCAGCCCCGCAAAGCCGGCATGCGCGACGACGGCCAGGACCGGCGCGTGCAGCAGATAGACCGGATAGGAGCGCCGGCCGAGCGCCCGGACGAAGCGGCTGTCGAGGGCCGCGCGCACCAGGCGGGCGATCCTGTCCCGGTCGAATGCCGCCGGCGTCAGCTTGATATAGGCGACGATGACGACCCAGCCGACCAGATAGGCGGTGCGCGGCAGAAAGCACGCCGCCAAGGCGAGCCCGACGACGGGAAGCCAGGGAAACCGGCTCAGCGCGGGCAGCCGGTCGATGGCGAGGCGCGTGACGATGCCGATCGCGAACTGGATGCCCGCCGCCGGCAGGATGCTGGGCGTGAAGAACATGCCGAAATCGCCGCGCTGGAAGGCGAAAACGCCGAAGCCGATCGCCAGCACGGCGACGATGTTCCAGCCCGGCCGGCGCATCGCCGCGATCACCAGCGGGGCCACCAGATAGAACTGCCATTCGAGCGACAGCGTCCAGGACGTGCCCAGGAACATGTAGGGCGCCTCGTCCAGCAGATTGTTGGGAACCATGCCCTGCAGCAGCGTGAGATCCAGCAACAGGTGCGGCACGAACCGACCCTGGTCGAGCTCTCGGAGCTGATGGGCGTAATGCAGGGTCTCGTCGAAGTCGAGCGGCTGGGTATAGGTCGTGAACCGCGCGAGGATCAGCAGCACGGCGACGCCGATCATCAGGCAGACGAAATAGACCGGGTAGATCCGAAGCCAGCGGCGGACGAGATAGGTCCGATAAGGTTCCGGATCGGAGACCAGCAGATGGCAGATCACAAAGCCGCTGATCACGATGAAGACGGAAACCGCGTGTCCGGTCGCCTCGACCAGGACGGAGCTTCCCGAGACGACGGCGCCAAAGCGCGTGACGACGATCAGGTGGCCGATGACGACGATCCAGGAGAGCCAGCCACGCGCGCCCTCAATGCCGCGAAAGCGCTGCATATTCAGGCCTTCAGGAATGGATCTTGGCGACGATCATGGGCGGGACGATTGCGGTTGTCCTGAACGCGCAGTCGATAGTAGAGAGAGTCACGCCATCCATCAACCGCGGGAATTTGAGTGAAAAGCGGCGAGACCCGTTCCGTCAACTGGCGTTGGGCAGCCGCCTTCATCGCCCTGGCAGCCCTGGCCGAGTCCGTGCTTCTGGGCATCAGGAACTACTGGCTGTTTGTCGCTTCGAACGGCCACGTGATCAGCGCCGACTATTCGATCTTCCGGTTTGCCTCGGTCCTGTTCTGGCGCGGCGACTGGGCGACGCTGTTCGATCCGGCGCTGTTCATCGCGGCGCATGCACGGTTCGACGACGCGCCGCCGGTCATCGCCGCCTTTCCCTACCCGCCCAGCGGCGTCTGGTTCATCCTGCCATTGGCGGCATTGCCGAACTTTCCCGGCCTCTTCCTATGGCTGGCCCTCACCTTCGCGGCCTTTGCCTGGGCGATCTGCCGGCGCCATGGAAGATGGCCGGCGGCGGCACTGGCATTGCTTCTGGCGCCCGGCAGCCTGATCAACATCTCCTACGGGCAGAATGGATTTCTTGCCGCCGCCTTGCTGTGCGGCGGTCTGCTGCTGCTCGAGGAGAGCCCGCTGCTCGCCGGCCTGCTGATCGGCCTGCTCAGCTTCAAGCCGCAACTGGGCCTGTTATTGCCTTTCGTCCTGATCGCCGGCGGGCATTACCGGGCGCTGATCGCCGCGGCCATCACCACGGCGGTGCTCCTGCTGGCGAGCCTGTGGCTGTTCGGAACCTCCGGCTGGATGGAGTACATCTCCGGCACCATGGCGATGCAGCGCAGCACGCTTCAATCCGCGACCGGTGCGATGGTCATGACCATGCCCTCGGTCCTGGTCGCGGGCCGCATGCTGGGCCTGCCGCTGGCCGTGGATTACGGATTGCAGGGGGCGGCCGGCCTGCTGGCGGTCGGCGGAGCGGTCTGGGCGTTCCGCCGCCGCTCGGTCGCGCTGCCGGTCAAGGCCGCCGTGGTCATGGTCGGCGCCTTCCTCGCCTCGCCCTACTTCTCGACGTCGGACCTCTGCATTCTGGCGGCGGCCCAAGTGATCCTGCTGAGCCGATATCGTGCGCTCTCCCCTATGGAATATGCGCTGCACGCCTTGATCTGGGTCCTGCCCATGCTCACCGCCGCCCTCGGCCCGGCGCATATTCCGCTCGGGTCGATGATACTGCTCGCCTTCTTCGGCCTCCTGCTGAAGCGTCTCGCCTCGGAGGAGAACACGGCATCGCCGGGCGCTAGGCTTGCAGCGCCGCTCCCAGCCGATCGAGCAGCACCTTAGTCCCCTCTTCGCGCATCTCGGGCTTGTCGAATCCGTCGAGGAAGGCGCCCTGCTCGGTGAAGAGCATGCGGGTGCTCTTTCCCTCTTCCTTGAATTCGATGGTCGCGAGCGAGACCGAAATGCGGGTCTCGCCGATATGCATCTCATAGGTATAGATGATGCGCTGGTCCGGGACGATGTCCTGGTAGATCGCGTCGAAAATATGCGGCGGGTTGCCTTTCTTGGAGCCGCTCAGATGCTCCTTGCCGCCGATGCGGAAGTCCATCATCCGCTTGCCCTGGAGCCATTCGCCGGAGCCGCCGAACCACTTGGACTTCGCCTCGAGGCTGGCGAAAGCGGCGAACACCTTCGCCGGCGGCACGTCATAGGTCCGTTCGATCGAGAACGTGGCGTGGGTGACTTTGCGTTCGGGCATCTGTCCTCTCACTGCGGCACGTATTTGAAATAGGGCTCGGCCTCGCCGATCACGCGGGCAATCGACGGGCGCCGTTTGAGGCGTTCGAAATAGGCCGTGACATTGCGATGCTCGCCGAAGGGCACGACCATATTGCCGTAGAACAAGGCCGGCAACGCCGCGCAATCGGCCATGCTGAAATCGTCGCCCATCACCCACCGGCGCGCGTCCACCTGCTGGTCGAGCATGCGATAGGAGGTTTCGATCTGCTCCTTCGCCTGCTCGACGCCGAACGGGTCACGCTTGTCGTCGGGACGCAGCCGGTCGCCGATCACCTTCTGCATCGGGATATGGACGTAGAGATCGAAGAAGCGGTCGCGGAAACGCATCTCCCGCGCTTGCGCCGGGTCGGCCGGGATCAGTCGCGTGCCGCCGGGGAACTTCTGGTCGATATATTCGATGATGATCGAGGATTCCGGGACCAGCCGGTCCTCGGCCTCGTCGCGCAGCACCGGGAATTTCCGGATCGGCCACATCTTGCGGAAGGCCGCATCCTGTGCCGGATCGGAGAAATCGACCAATTGCGGCTCGAAGGCGACGCCCTTCTCATAGAGCGCGATCAGCGCCTTCCAGCAGAAGGACGAAAGCGGGTGGTAGTAGAGCCGTAACGTCATCGTTCTTCTCCCGTCATTTCTTCTTCTCATTCTCGGCAAGATAGGCGCCGAGCCGGTCGAACCGCTGCTCCCAGGCGCTGCGCCGCGCGATGATCCAGTCCTCGGCCCGGCGCAGGGCCTTGCTCTCGATGCTGCAGCTTCGCACCCGGCCGACCTTCTCGGTCTTGATGAGGCCGCTCGTCTCCAGCAGTTGGAGATGCTGCAGCACCGCCGGCAGCGACATTTCCAGCGGCTCGGCCAACTCGCTGACCGAGGCCGGGCCGCGGCAGAGCCGCTCCACCATCGCCCGGCGCGACGGATCGGCCAGCGCCTGGAACATCAAGTCGAGCGATGCCGATTGGTTAAGCATTTACTTAAGTATAACGCTGCGCGCATATCCGGCAAGTCAAAAGAAAAGGCCCGGACTTGCGTCCGGGCCTTTCGCAATGGTCCTCGACCGAGTCTGGGGTTCCCCCACCAACCTCCCCCGAAGGCGGGGAGGCTAATGGAGATGAGAGCCGTCGATGCTCAGTTGATCGGCTCTTGGGCGTACTTGCCGTCGTGCCAGATGAACCAGGCGTAGCGGACCTGCTTGAGGTCGCCCTTCTCGTCCCAGGCGAGGTCGCCGATGACGGTCGGGATGGTGCTGGCGCGGAGCGTCTCCGCCACCTTCTCGCCGTCGGTCGTGCCGGCCTTGGTCACCGCGGCGGCCCAGGCCTGGATCGCGGCGTAGGACGAGAGCGTGTAGCCCTCGGGCTCGTAGTTGTCGGCGCGGAAGGCGGCGACGACCTTCTTGGCGGAATCGAGGTTGATCGCCGAGGAGGCGTCGGAGAAGCGCATGCCCTCGCCCGCGGGACCCGAGATCGACCAGAATTCCTGCGAGTTGGTGGCGTCCGCCGAGATGAATTCCGCCTTGAAGCCCTGGTCGCGCGACTGCCGCATCATCAGCGCCGAATCCGGGTGATAGCCGCCGATATAGACGACGTCGATCTTGGCTTCCTTCATCTTCGAGATGAGGGCGGAGAAGTCCTTGTCGCCGGCGGTATAGGTCTCGCGCATCGCCGGCTTCATGCCGCTCTTTTCCATGTTCTTCGCCGTCTCGTCGGCCAGGCCCTGGCCGTAGGCGGAACGATCGTCGAGCACGGCGACGTTCTTGCCGGCATAGGTCTTGGCGATCCAGGGACCGGCGAACTCGCCCTGCTTGTCGTCGCGGCCGCAGGTGCGGAAGATCGTCTTGATCCCCTTGGCGGCGCTGTCCTCGGTCAAAGCCGGGTTGGTCGAGGCCGGGGTGATCTGCAGGATGCCCTCATCCGCATAGACCGCGGAGGCCGGGATCGACGAGCCGGAGCAGAAATGGCCGGCGACGAAGACCACGCCCTTCTGCACCAGGTCGTTGGCGACCTGCACCGCCTGCTTGGGGTCGCACTGGTCGTCGCCGACCAGCAGGTTGATATGCTTGCCCATCACGCCGCCGGCGGCGTTCAGGTCCTTCACCGCCATCTCGGAGCCGCGTCGGAGCTGCTCGCCGAAGGCGGCGAGCGCCCCGGTCATCGGACCCGCGACCGCGATATTGATGTCGTCGGCCTTGGCCGGCCCAGGGTTAACCACCACCGCCCCGAACGCGATCGAGGCGCAGAGCGCGCCGATCGTCAGAAATTTCGTGTTCATCCAGACCTCCCAAGAGATTGCGCGCCCGTCGGCATCGCCCTTCTGCCGCGGCGCGAAAGCGATCCCTTGATGCCGGACCGCCCGGCATGGAACCATGCGGGCCGGCATCGAGGGATCGAAGTTGAACGGTTAAAAGGCGTTTAGACCGTTAGAATATGGAACCTGGAAAACGGCCCTGTCAAGCGGGGCCGCCGGGATCGACCGTGGGGCTCGTTCTTGACCAAACCTTTGGAATCCGTGCAGGCGCCGTTCACCCACATGGCCATCGAAACCGGCCATGTCTGGGGTCCGCTGGATTTCGTCGGCGGCGTGGCCTGCCTCAACTTCACCAACACCGCCGGCGGCCATACCAAGATCCGGGAGGTCGAGCGCATCCCGACCTATGGCGACGCGATCAATTGGGGCCTCTATGCCGAGCTGATCTCCCCCGCCGAGGCGAAGGCCCTGCTCGCCCTGATCAAGACCGATCCGAAGGACGCGATGCACCGCGTCCGCGAGCTCCAGCTCTTCCGCGAATCCCTGCATCGCCTGGTGACCGCGATCGCGCATAAGACGGAGCCGCAGCGCGCCGACTTCACCCGGGTGCGGGGCACGATCGCCAAGGCGCTCTCCGCCGCCGAGATGCAGCCGGGCGAGAGCGAATTCAACTGGTCGGCCGATGCCGATGCGCTCGGCCTCGGCACGATGATCTCCCGCGTCGCGCTCTCGGCGCATCACATGCTGAGCCGCGAGAAGCCCTCGCAGCTTCGGCAATGCCAGATCTGCACCTGGCTCTTCATCGACCGCACCAAGAACCAGACGCGCCGCTTCTGCCGCCAGGATGCCTGCGGCAACAAATCCCGCGCCGAAAGATTCTACAGCAAGAAGCGGAAGGACTGAGCCTCAGCCTTCGTCATTGCCGGGCTTGACCCGGCAATCTCATTCCGGCTGGAACCAGATGCCCGGATCAAGTCCGGGCATGACGATGTTTCCTAAAGATTGTGTCGCTTGCGCCAGTCGACCGGATAGAGCGCGTAGCAGACGGTCGCCTTCTGGCCCTCATAGGCGATCGGCGTCTTCTCCGGGATCCAGATGACGTCGCCCGGAATCGCATCGATGGTGCCGTCGGGCGTCTTCAGGCGGAACTTGCCTTCGATCACCACGATCATCTCGTCATAGAGCACGGTCCATTCGATCGAGCAGCCGTCGAACGTGGCGAGGCCGACGCCCATCGTGTGCGAGATGTCGGGCCCGACCAGCCGGCTGATGGTCGCGGTACCCGGCGGGCCGCCATAGGTGTCGAACTTCATCTCCGAGCGCTTGAAGTGCAGCGTCTTGCCCATCTCTTCCCTCTTTCAGTCCCAGTCTCACAAGCCGGGCGCGTCGTCGATCCCGGCGGGCGCCGCCACGTGGCTCCGCATCGTGGCGAGCTCCGCCCAGAGGATGCCGAGGATCACCATGCCGCCGCCGATCATCTGCTGCGCGTTCGGCGCCGTGCCGCCGAGCGCCAGGATCAGGATGGCGACGATCGGCGTCAAGTTGAGATAGAGGCTGGCGGTGACGACGCCGCTGCGCTTCACGCCGAAATTCCACAGCAGCACGCCGATCGAGACCAGCACCAGGACCAGCCAGACCAGGACCATCCAGTCGGTCGCGCCGGGCGG
>DASZYM010000056.1:0-6546 GCA_035545355.1 Dongiaceae bacterium | reverse complement strand
TACTTCGCGATGAGGCGGGTCTGGTGGGTCCAGCCGCCGTCATTGGCCTTGAAGGCCTGGGCGCGGCGTTCCGCAGGAAGCTGGTCGAAGCCGGATTCGGTGATCTTGAGCAGGGTGCCCTGGTCGGCATCGCTGAGCTCGAACGTCACCAGGGTCATCGGCTCCCGGGAATAGTCCTTGTCCTTCTCGATGGCGAAGGGATGCCAGCGGAAGGCGAAGCGCTCCATCGGCTGGATCCGCTCGACGAAGACCGAGAACCGAAAGCCGCGCGCCGGCTCCTGCAGCTTGGCGACTTCGGGATCGACCTCGGTGGGCGTGATGCGCCCGGTCAGCGGCCGGCCCTCCACGAACGGCCCGTCGAAGGCGACGCCGAACCAGGCGCCGAAGCGGGTGGACTCGCTGATCGCCCGCCAGACCTTCTCCCGTGGGGCGTTCAGCACGATCTGCTTCTCGATGCGGTCGGAACTCATGAGCAACCTCCAGGTTGCTCCTATATCTATCCGATCCGTGGATGAGGCGCAACCTACCAGTTGCGCCTTCTGAAAAAATCGGTGCCGATGTCACAAGGAGGCGGGCCGCCTCGTCATGTTGGTGTATCCCACCCGAACCGGAGACTGAACATGACCGCGAAGCTCAATCCTTTCACCGCCGCGCCCGCCTCGATGAAGCGCTGGCTCGGCACTTCCCAGGCGGTGAGCGCCGCCCTGGAGCCGAGCCTGGTCCACCTGATCGAGATCCGCTCCTCGCAGATCAACGGCTGCGCCCATTGCCTCAACATGCACACCAAGGCGGCGCGCGCCGCGGGCGAGACCGAGCAGCGGCTCTATCTCGTGGCGGCCTGGCGCGAGGCGCCGGTCTTCACCGACCGCGAGCGCGCCGCGCTCGGCTGGACCGATGCGCTGACCCGGCTGTCGGAAGGCGATGCGCATACCGCCGCCTATGACGCGGTGAAGGCGCAGTTCACCGAGGAGGAGCAGGTCAACCTGACGCTGATGATCAACGTCATCAACGGCTGGAACCGGATCGTGCTCGGCTTCGGCCTCTGGTCCGACGAAGTGCCGGCGGAGGCGGCCGCCTGATGACGGAGCCGGACGCAGCGGACGCGGCGGCCAGCTTCGATCCGCTGCGTCCCAAGCTGCAGCGCGTCGCCTATCGCATGCTGGGCTCGGTCGCCGATGCGGAGGACGTGGTGCAGGACGCCTTCCTGCGCTGGATGAGCGCCGACCGCGCCGGGGTGCGCGAGCCCGAGGCGTTCCTGCGGCGCACGGTGACTAGGCTCTGCCTCGACCACCTGAAATCGGCGAGGCGTCGGCGCGAGACCTATATCGGTCCCTGGCTCCCGGAGCCCGTCGTCGCCGAGGAGGAAGAGGACGACGTGACCCTGCCGCTGCTGCTGGCGCTGGAGCGGCTCTCGCCGCTGGAGCGCGCGGCCTTCCTGCTGCACGACGTGTTCGGCCTCGGCTTCGACGAAGTGGCGGCGACCATCGACCGCGACGAAGCGGCCTGCCGCCAGCTCGCGGCGCGGGCGCGGGTCCATGTGCGCGAGGCGCGGCCGCGCTTCAAGCTGGAGAAGCAGCGCGGCATGGAGCTGGCCGAGGCCTTCTTCAAGGCCTCGCGCCAGGGCGACATGGCGGCGCTGCAGACCATGCTGTCGGCCGATGTCAGCGTCCATGCCGATGGCGGCGGCAAGCGGCCGGCCTTCGCGGAGCCGATCCTCGGCGCGGCCGCGGTGATGAAGCTGCATAGCGGGCTGGCGAAGCATTTCGCGCATCATCCGTCCGAGCTGGTCAAGATCGGCCTCATCAACGGCCTGCCGGGCTTCGTCACCCGCGAGGCCGACGGCGAGCTGCAGACCACCGCTTTGGAGATCGCGAACGGCCAGATCGCCGCGATCTACATCGTCCGCAACCCGGACAAGCTGAAGCACCTGCACTGAGGCGACCGGCCGATGTAAGGTGGCGGCTGCGCCGCGCATCTCATGTCGGGAGCCGATGTCCAAATCGACGCGTGCGACCAAGGCTCTGGAACAGGCCGGGGTCGCCTTCACCATCCTCACCTACGATTACGATCCCGATGCCGACAAGATCGGCATGCAGGCGGCCGAGGCGCTGGGCGAGCGGCCGGAGCGCGTGTTGAAGACGCTGATGGCGCTGGTGGACGGCAAGCCGGTCTGCGTGATCGTGCCGTCGGACCGCGAAGTCTCGATGAAGAAGCTCGCCGCCGCCTTCGGCGGCAAGGCGGCGCAGATGATGAAGCCCGCCGATGCCGAGCGCATCTCCGGCTACAAGGTCGGCGGCATCAGCCCGTTCGGACAGATGAAGCCGCCGCGTGTCGCGATCGAGGAAGCGGCGATGGCACACGACCTCGTCACCATGAATGGCGGTCAGCGCGGCTTGCAGGTGCGGCTCAGGCCGCAGGACGTTGCGACAATGCTGAAGGCGATCGTCGCGCCGCTGGTGGCTTAGGCCTCGACCGGATAGGGTCCGGCATCGAAGGCGCGGTCGTGATAGCCCTTGCTGCCGACCGCGACGGCGAGCGCGCTGCGGAAATCGCGGCCGGCGGCGAGCGAATCCAGCACGTGCCGGAAATCATGGCGCGGCGCCCAGCCGAGCTCGCGGCGCGCCGCTGCGTTGACATAGACCCGGTCGATCTCGGCGAAGAGGCGCCAGCCCCGCTGCTCGTAGAGCCCGGCGCAATCCGGGAACAGCCGCCGCACGACCGCGGCGGCGTCGCCGCGCAACGCCGCCAGATCGCCGGGACCGAACGGCGTGGTCGCGGAGATGATGTACTTGCGGAAGCCGAGCGCCTGCGCGCGCTCGAGGGCGGCGAGATGCGCCGTCACCACGTCCTCGACATCGACCCGGCGATAGAGCAGCTCGTTGGCCTGGACATTCGCCGTCTCATAGCGGTCGCGGATCTCGGCGCTGTCATCGGCCTCGGGAAAGAAGCGCGAGGTCCGCAGCACGATCACCGGCAGCCGCTCGCGCCGGGCGAAGAGTTCGCAGAGATTCTCCGCGGCGAGCTTGGTGACGCCGTAGATGTTCTTCGGCACCGGCGCCACCTCTTCGGTGATCCAGGCCGCGGGCGCGCCGGGCGGCGGCACCAGGGCATCGCCGAAGGTGCTGGTCGTGCTGGTGAAGACGAACGCGCCGATGCGGGCCGCGATCGCGGCCTCCAGCAGCATCAGCGTGCCGGTGATGTTGGTATCGACGAAATCCTGCCGCGCATGGGTGGCGACATGCGGCTTATGCAAGGTCGCGGGATGGATGACCGCATCGATACCGGCCATCGCGCGGGCGACGAAGGCGCGATCGGCGATCGAGCCGGTCATATCGGTGAACGGCCCGACCTTGAGGTCGATGCCGCGGGCCGCTCGGCCCTCGGCGCGGAGACGCCGCATCAGCGCCTCGCCCAGATGTCCGCTGCTGCCGGTCACCAGGACGACCATCGGCTTCGTTCCCGCGGTGAAGGGGCGGAGCGATCGCTCCGCCCGCCATGCTACTTCGCGGGCTGCAGCTTGTCCTGCGTCCGGGTCTCGAAGTCCTTGGCGTCGTGGCGCTCGTGGAGCTGCTCCTTGGGCTCGCCCGACATCTTGTTGACCATGCGGCCGCGCTTCACCGCCGGCCGCGCGAACAGCGCGTCGGCCCAGCGGTTGACGTGCTTGTAGTCCGCCGTGCCGAGGAAGGTGCCGGAATCGCCGTAGATCCAGCCCTTCGCCAGCGCGCCGTACCAGGGCAGGATCGCCATGTCGGCGATCGAATAGCTGCTGCCGCCGATATACTCGTTGTCCTTGAGCTGGCGGTCGAGCACGTCGAGCTGGCGCTTGGCCTCCATGGCGAAGCGGTCGATCGCGTATTCGATCTTGGTCGGCGCATACATGTAGAAATGCCCGAAGCCGCCGCCGAGATAGGGCGCGCTGCCCATCTGCCAGAACAGCCAGTTCAGGCATTCGGCGCGGGCCGCTCCATCCTTCGGCAGGAAAGCGCCGAACTTCTCGGCGAGATGCAGCAGGATCGAGCCGGATTCGAAGAGCCGGATCGGCTTGGGTCCGCTGCGATCGAGCAGCGCCGGGATCTTGGAGTTCGGGTTGACCGCGACGAAGCCGCTGCCGAACTGCTCGCCCTCGCCGATCTTGACCGGCCAGGCATCATATTCGGCGCCCTTGTGGCCGGCGGCCAGCAGCTCCTCGAACATGATCGTGACCTTCTGCCCGTTGGGCGTGGCCAGCGAATAGAGCTGGAACGGGTGCTTGCCGACCGGCAGGTCCTTCTCGTGGGTCGGGCCGGCGACCGGGCGATTGATATTGGCGAACTGGCCGCCGCTCGGCTTGTTCCAGGTCCAGACCTTGGGCGGCGTATAGGCGGAGGAATCGTTCATGCATGCTCTCCAGGGGACGTGGCGATGCCGGCTTCAGGCGGCCGGCGGATAGTTCGACGGGAACATCGCGCGCTTGGCCTCCTCGTCGTTGACCGTCTTGAACACATGATCCTTGCCGACCGCGCGCGCCCGGGCGACGGCCGGCCGGGCCTCGATCTTGTCCATCAACTTCTTCAGATGCGGATAGGCGGCGAGCGGTTCAACGGCCCCCTTCATCACATAGGCGGCGCGGTCGACCCAGCCCCAGACCGACATGTCGGCGATCGTATAATTCTTGCCGGCCATCCAGTCGCGGCCGGCCAGGTGATCGTTCAGCACCTGGTAGTGCCGCTCCGCCTCGCGCCGGTAGCGGTTGACCGCGTAGCCGAGCCCGTCGGGCGCCGCGTGCTGGAAATGCACCGCCTGGCCGGAGAACGGCCCGAGCCCGCTGGCGATGAACATCAGCCAGGAGAGCAGCTCCGGCCGGTCGGTCGGATCGCCGAGGAACTTGCCGGTCTTCTCGGCGAGATAAAGCAGGATCGCCGTCGAATCGAAGACCCGCGCCTCGCGCCCGCCCGGACCCTCGGTATCGACGATCGCCGGCACCTTGCCGTTCGGATTGATGGCGCGGAACGCGGGCTGGTGCTGCTCGCCCTTTCGGGTGTCGACCGGCACGATCTCGTAGGCGAGGCCGGATTCTTCGAGGAACAGCGCGACCTTCGCCGGGTTGGGCGTCGGGTGAAAATAGAACCGGATCATCCTGATCTCCGTTGCGGCGCGTCTCTGGAGCGAGACCGAAGGTGAAAAACGGAAGGAATACCCGCACAGACTTCGCGGGGTTTGGTGTTTTGGAGCGCTCGCTCTAGAATGCATCCCGGCGGCACGATTGCAAGTGCTCCTTCACCGATCGGAATCCGGCATGGCGCGACCGCGCGAGTTCGACGAAGCTGCGGCGATGAAAGCGGCGATCCGCCGCTTCTGGGCCGAGGGCTATGAAGCGACCTCGGTGCGAGACCTCGCCGACGACATGGGCATTACCTGCGCCAGCCTCTACAACGCTTTCGGCGACAAGCGCTCGCTCTATCGCCAGGCGCTCGATCACTATGTCGAGAACGGCCTCGGCAAGCGGCTGCGCGGCTACGAGACGCTGGCGCCGCGCAAGGCGATCGACGCCTTCTTCGCCGACAGCATCGCGCGCTCGCTCGACGATCCGGCGCGGCGCGGCTGCATGCTGGTCAATGCCGCGCTCGACGTGGCGCCGCACGATCCCGAGCTGCGCCGCGCGGTCTCCGACGTGCTCGGGCGCATCGAGACCTTCTTCCGCCGCAGCATCGCCGCCGGGCAGAAGGCCGGCAGCATCACGCGGTCGCAGGCGCCCAAGGTGCTGGCGCAGCATCTCCTGGGAATCCATCTCGGCCTGCGCGTGCTGGCGCGCGTGCGGCCGGAGCGGCGCGCGCTGGAAGGCGCGGTCCGGCCCGCGCTTGCCGCCTTGGCGCCCGAGCAGCCTCGCCGCCGAGCGGCGTCCCGATCACGCATGAAGGAGTAGAATCGCCATGAGCCACGAACGGGTTTCGATCCGCACCAAAGACGGAGACTGTCCCGCCCATGTCTTCACGCCCGCGGACACGCGTGCGGGAAAGTGGCCGGCGGCGATCTTCTTCATGGACGGCCTGGCGATCCGGCCGACCTTGTTCCAGATGGGCCAGCGCCTCGCCGATGCCGGCTATGTGGTGCTGCTGCCGGATCTCTTCTACCGCGCGGGTCCCTATGAGCCGCTCGATCCGAAGAAGGTCTTCGCCAGCGGCAATCCGCGCGAGGCGCTGAAGCATCTCTTCAGCTCGACCGACAACAAGCGCGCGGCGGAAGATGCCGGCGCCTTCATCGCCTATCTCGACACGCGCAAGGACGTGGCCGGCAAGGCAATCGGCACCACCGGCTATTGCATGGGCGGCGGCATGTCATTGACCGTCGCCGGCACCTATCCCGACCGCGTCGCCGCCGCGGCGAGCTTCCATGGCGGCAATATCGCCACCGATTCCGAGCTCAGCCCGCACCTGCTGGCGCCCAAGATGAAGGGCCGCATCTACGTCGCCGGCGCCGACAAGGACAGCTCCTATCCGCCGGAAATGGCCGAGCGCATGGAGCAGGCGCTGAGCGACGCGCATGTCGACCATCGCTGCGAGATCTATC
>DASZYM010000055.1:0-1532 GCA_035545355.1 Dongiaceae bacterium | reverse complement strand
TCTTCGGCTTGCCCTGGTCGGTCTTCGACTGATTGGTCTGCTGCTGATTGGTCTGCGGCTGGGCCGTGAACTGGCCATTGTTCTTCGGCTTGCCCTGGCTGGTCTGCTGCTGGTTGGTCTGCGGCTGGGCCACGAACTTGCCGTTGCCATTCGCGTTCTTCGACCGGTTCTGCTCGGCCTTGGCCGCGAACTGCGCGTTGCTGGTCTGATGCTGGTCGAATTTCGGCGCATTGCCCGGGCGGTTGACCACCTGCGGCTTCACCGCCACCTGCGCCACCGGCCGCGCCTGGGACCAGCGCTGCGAGTCATTGCCCTTCGCCTGGTTGCGGAAGGCGACCGCCACCGGGCGCGCACCCGCCATCGTCTGGCGGTCGACCACGGTCGCCGCGCGGCGGTTGGCGTAGTTGTTGTAGTTGACCACGGTGACCTTGTTCACGACGTTGACGATCTTGGTCTCGTTGTGGACGTTCACGATGTTGATGTCGTGGACATAGCGCGTGCTGTGGCGATACGGCGGCACATAGACTTCCTCCGGCGCCAGCGGCACCCAGCCGACCGACAGGTCGATGCCGACACCGCCGAGATTGCCGAAGAAGGTCACGAGAGCCGGCGCATAGACGGGACGCACGACGCGCTCACCCGGCACCCAGCCCCAGCGACTGCCGACCTGGACCCAGCGGCCGTAATGGAACGGCGTGAAGCCCCAGGGTGCGTCATCGACCCAGGTGTAACCCCAAGGCGCGATATAGGCCCAGTGACCGTAGCGATACGGCGCCCAATCCGCCGCGACCTGCGTCGGATACCAGACGGCGCCGTATTGCGGCGCGCTCTGCCACTGGCCATAGCGCGCGAGGTCCTGATAGCCGGGCTCCGCCGGCGAGACGTATTGCGCCGTCTGCTGCGTGTTCGCGTAGGCCTGCTCCTCGCCCTGCACCATGCGGACGAAGTCGTCCGGCTGCGCCGCCGCGGTCGAGGAGGAATTGTCCGGATTGATCAACCCGCGCTGGCCTTGCTGCAGCGTCATGTTGGCGCTCTGGCCGACGAGCTGTGCCGCGCCTTCGAACACGGTCAGGGTCATCGGATGCTGGTCATCGCCGGCTTCGATCTCGTACTGGCCGGGCTGCGCGATGCGCGCGCCGCCGCGCGGCGTGTCGATCTCGTAGGTCTGGCCGGTCGCACCCGGATAGACATGGACGAAGACGGCGCCCTGCGGCACCGAGAGCTGCGCCGCCTGGGGATCGATCGAAGTGATTTCGAGATCGCTGGCGCCGTCGAGATGGATGCGGGCGCCGTTGATATCGACCGCGGCATGGGAGCGCGGCTCGGCCCAGACGCCGCTGCCGGCATCCACCGGATAGTTCGCCGAAGCCGCCTGCCAATCCTGCGAGCCGGCCGGATGGAAGGAAACCGTTCCTGATATCTCGGCGATGCGCGCGACGCTGTCGGGCGGATCGCCGGCATCCTGCGCCAAAGCCGGCGCGACGGCGCTGAAAGGAAGGCTCACGAAAAGGAGAGCGGCGGCAAGCTTACGA
>DASZYM010000054.1:0-4239 GCA_035545355.1 Dongiaceae bacterium | reverse complement strand
TCGAGCACCGTCGTGGTCTTGCCGGTCTTCGGGTCATAGCAGAGCAGGCGGCCGGTCGGCCGCGCCTCGATCGAATCCAGCGCCCATTCATGGGCGTCGTAGCGCGTGGTGGAATCGGTGAAGAAGATCCGTCCGTCCGGCGCGATGTCGCAATCGTTGGGATCGCGCAGCCGCGCATCGTCCACGATCGAGGTCCAGGTGCGGCGGGTCTCAGCGGAAAGCCGCGTCACCTCGCGCTCCGGCGAGATCGAGTAGAGGCCCATCGCGCCGACGCAGGAGATGAGATTGCCCGCCTTGTCGAAGGCGAGGCCGAGCGGGAAGCCGCCGGTATGGGCGAAGACCTCCGAGCGCTTGTAGTCGGGTGCGAAGAACCGGATGATCTCGCCGTGCCGCGTGCCGCAATAGAGATGATCGTCGCGGTCGAGGATGACGTCCTCCGGCCCTTCGAGCTCGTCGAGGCCGATATATTCGGTCTTGGAGATCGCGTTGTTCAGCGCATAGGGGCTGTCGGAGCCGGGCAAGGCGGAATGCGTGGCGCCCATCTGGTGATGGATCGGCGTGACATAGACCTCGTCCAGCACCTTGTGCCGGTTCTTCAGCCAGCGGATGTCCAGCAGCACCGCGGCGGCCAGCATCAGGCCCAATACCATCTGGTTCGACCCGGTGCCGAAGCCGAGGCGGATGAGGCCGTTGATCATCACCAGCACCGCGATCGCGCCCATGATCGCCTTGGCGATCGAGCCGCGTCCGCCGCCGAGGCTGTTGCCGCCGACCACGCAGGCGGTGAGGGCGGAGATCTCGAGCCCGACGCCGGTTCCGGGACCGGCACCGCTCAAGCGGCAGGCGATCAGGAAACCGGCCAGGCCGCAGCACAAGCCGGAGATCACATAGGTCATGAAGACGGTGCGCTTCACGCGGATGCCGGCATTGTAGGCCGAGCGCCGCGAGCCGCCGACCGCCAGCATGTGCCAGCCCGGCCGCGAGCGGGTGATCACCACATGCGCGATGATGGCGATCACGAAGGCGCAGGCGACCGCGATCGACGGGCCGTTGGGATAGGCGTCGCCGAAGACCGAGGCGTCGCCGATGAAATCCCAGATGTCGGAGGCGGCGGAGGAGGTCTGGATGGCGGTGTTGAACTGCACGACCAGGATGTCGAAGATCGCCCGGCCGATGATCAGCGTGACCAGCGTCGTCAGGAACGCGCGCAATCGCATATAGCCGATCAGGTAGCCGTTCACGGCGCCGAAGATCAGGCCGGTGATCATCGAAGCGGCGAAGGCCACGCCGACCGGCTGGTTCCAGACGAAGAAGGCGCCGACCGCGGCGAAGTTGGAGAGCGCGAAGATCGAGCCCACCGAAAGATCGATGCCGCCGCCCAGGATGACGATGGTAAGGCCGGTGACGACGATCGAGAACTCGCCGAGCTGCCGGGTGGAATCGCTGAGCGAGGAGGGTTTGAAGAAGCCCGGAATGGCGCTGCCGAACAGCGCCACGACCACGACCATCGCGATGAACGGGATCGCATTGTCGGTCCAGCGCTTGGTCAGGATCTCGCCGATCAGGTGATCGGGGATGTAGTTGTAGCGCAGGCGCAGCGCCCGCTCACGCAAGGTCATGGTCGATCCGGAATAAGAGGAGCGGCCGGCCTTGCCCCGGCCGGCCGCTCTTGCGAAGTGTCAGATCAGAACTGTCCGGCCTGGAGCTGCTTCACGTCCCAGCAGGTGTTGGGCTTCAGGTCGGCCTTCGTCGTGGCCTGCTCCAAGGTATAGATGTAGGTCTTGGAGGTGCCCGGCTTCACGCCGCTCTGCAGCAGGAACTTGATGATCGCGTTGAGGTCGCGCGACTGGCCGGCGAGTTCGGTCGTGACCACGGCGGTATAGGTGCCGTCCTCGAGCGTCTTGCAGTCGGCCGTCGTCTCGCCGCCGCCGGTCGTCACCAGCGCCACCTTGCCGTCGAGCTTGGCGTCCTTGATCGCGGCCGAGGCGCCGGTCGCATCGCCGTCCCAGAAGTCGATGATGGCGCAGACGTCCGGATGCTGCTGCAGCAGGGTGGTCGTCACGTTGCGCGAGGTCGTCGGGTCCCAGTTGGAATAGGGCTCGGCGACGATCTTGAAGTCCGAGTGCTGGTCGATGACCTGCTTGATGCCGTTATACTGATAGATCGACGAGGCGTTGGCCGCATCGCCCTGGACCAGGCCGATCTGCTTCGACTTGCCCTCGCAGGCCTTCACCGCGGCTTCCGCTTCGAGCTGGCCGAGGTGATACCAGTTGCTCCCCACGAAGGCATCGGCCGGGAAGTTCATCGGGTTGTCCACCAGGACCACATAGATGCCCTCGGACTGCGCCTTCTTCAGCAGCTTGGAGAAGGAGTTCATGTCCGGCGAGTGGATGACCAGCACGTCCGGCTTCTGGTCGCCGGAAATGAGGTCGGTGATCGCCTGGGCCTGGGCGTTGACGTCCCAGTTCGGGTCGCGGGTCTCGAACGTGCCGCCCCAGCCTTCGACTTCGCGCTTGAGATAGGCGGCCCAGCCTTGGGCGAGGTCGAAGCCCATGGCCATCGGGATCAGCACGACGCGCTTGCCCTTGAGCGCCTGCTCATAGGGCACCGCACCGGGATCCTGGGTGCCGACGTCGTCGGCTTTGGCGGTGGCGTTCAATGCCACCGCGCCGATCACCGTGAAGGCCGCGGCGGCCAGCATCTGCTTCAGTTTCATGTTCGTCTCCCTTTCTGTCGGATCGCTTGTTCTTGAATCGTCAAATGTCGCCCTGCTGGGCGGTCTGCTCGTCACGCGGATTGAGCAGGCTGTCGACCACGATCGCGACCAGCAGGATGATGGATTTGATGAGGTTCTGGTAGATATTGGAAATGTCTAGGATGGTCATGGCGTTCTGCATGATGCCGATCAGCAGCGCGCCGACGATCACGTTGCGCATGCCGCCCTTGCCGCCGCTCAAGCCCACGCCGCCGATCACGACCACCAGGATCACGTCGTAGAGCAGGTTGGAATTGACCACCCGGACGTTGATGCTGTGCAGGCTGGAGGCCGTCAGGATGCCG
Organism: Dongiaceae bacterium; assembly: GCA_035545355.1. Lineage (GTDB taxonomy): Bacteria > Pseudomonadota > Alphaproteobacteria > Dongiales > Dongiaceae > Dongia. Next base: position 1,179 of record DASZYM010000054.1, on the reverse strand, counting down.
GCCGAGAAGGCGATCAGCGCCGAGATCACGTAGCGCAGCACCGTCATCGGCCGCACCGGGATCCCCATGTTCCGCGCTGCCAGGAAGTTGTCGCCCATCAGGTAGACGTAGCGGCCCCATTTGGTGAAGCGCAGGAACAGGAAGGCGAGGAAGGCGACGGCGGCGAAGAAGAACACCTCGACCGGAACGGCACCCAGATGGATCTGGCCGAGCTGGTCGATCCAATGCCCCGCCGGGACCGGCGTCGCGTCCTGATGCACAAGCTGCGAACGGGCGAAGCCATAGACGAAATAGCCGCTGGCCAGGGTGGCGAAGATCGCCGGGATATCGGCATAGGCCACCATGATGCCGTTGATCAGGCCGATCAACACCACGCCGCCGAGGCAGATTGCCAGCGCCTCGTTGCTGGAGACGTCGTTCTGCATCATCTGCAGATACCAGGCGACCGACATCGCCATGATCGCCACGGCCGAGAGGTCGATGCCGCGGCCGATGATCACGATCCCCATGCCGACCGCCAGGATGCCGAGCACGCTGACGCTCCGCACGATCGCGATCAGGTTGTTCGCCTGCAGGAAGCCGTTCAAGCCGATCGAGGCGGCGATGAACAACGCCGCCGCCAGCAGGAAGACGATTGTCTCCTGGCTCAGGTTTCCGAAAATCCGGGACATTTTCTTTTAAGCCGATCCCTATCCGAGGCTCTAACTAACAACGAAACTGTCATGTGAACAAGGGCCGGACACGGCTTCTAAGCGTTTGAAGCGGCGAACCATTTAACGAGACCACTTCCAAGCGGCGTCAAACGGGGTAAGATTTCCGCAAAGCGCCGCCGCCGGGTTAGGGTCGCGGTATCCAAATAATAAGGGAGTGCGCACCATGTCCGTGTTGATCCAGGGTGGAACGGTCGTCACCGCCGAACAGATGTTCCGGGCCGATGTCCTCACCGACGGCGGCAAGATCGTGGGTGTCGGCGAGAAGCTCGACGCGCCCGCCGGCGCCCAGATCGTGGATGCCGGCGGCCAATATGTGATGCCGGGTGGAATCGATCCTCATACGCATATGCAATTGCCGTTCATGGGGACGGTGGCCAGCGAGGATTTCTTCACCGGCACGGCAGCGGCGCTCGCCGGCGGCACGACCATGATCATCGACTTCGTGATCCCGTCGCCGAACACCTCG
>DASZYM010000053.1:0-5395 GCA_035545355.1 Dongiaceae bacterium | reverse complement strand
TTGAGCGCGATCACATAGACGATCATCACCACGATGCCGAGCAGCACGCGGTCCATCGCGCCCTGCTGGGTCGCCTCGGCGATATAGGCGCCGATGCCATGGGCCGCCAGATGCTTGTCGCCCCAGCTCACCCATTCGGCGACGATGGCGGCATTCCAGGAACCGCCGCTCGCGGTGATGGCGCCGGTCAGATAATACGGGAAGACCGAAGGCAGCGCGAAGGTGCGCCACCAGAGCCAGCCCTTGAGCCGCAGATTGCCGCTGGCGTCTTTCAGCTCCCGCGGGATCGCCGAGGCGCCTGCGATCACGTTGAACAGGATGTACCACTGGGTGCCGAGCACCATCAGCGGGCTCAGCCACACATCGGCGTTCAAGTTGAAGGCGACGATCGCCGAGACGGCGACCGGAAAGATCAAGTTCGCCGGGAACGCCGCCAGCATCTGCGCCAAGGGCTGGACCGCCGCCGCGAGCGTGGGGCGCAGGCCCACATAGATCCCGACCGGCACCCAGATCAGGCTGGCGACGGCGATGAGCACCAGCACCCGGGCCAGGGTCGGCAGGCCGAGCAGGAAAGCCTCGACAATCTCCGAGGTCGGAAAGGCACGGTGCACATAGAGCGCGAAATAGACGGCGCCGGCCAGCCCGATGACGATCAGCCCGATATTCCAGATCCGGTCGCCGAGCGGGGTCCGATGATCGGGGTCCGGCTGGCCGATCGAGCGTTCGGGCGAGAGGCGGCTCTGGCGCAGAGAGGCATCGAAGGCGCGCAGGATCGGCGCCGTCGCCACGTCGACCAGGGTCGACCGGCGCAAGACGTCCAGCATCCAGGGCCGCGGCTGCGGGCTCTCGTCCTCCTCGCCGAAGCGGAAGCGGTAGGACCACGCCACCAGCGGGCGGAACAGGAGCTGGTCATAGACGACGATCACCGCCAGCATCATGCCGATCGCCCAGAGAATCGCCGTCAGGTTCTTTTGCGCGACCGCGGTGGCGATGTAGGAGCCGATCCCGGGAAGCTGCAGGTTGGTCGAGCCGACGCTGATCGCCTCGCAGGCGACGACGAAGAACCAGCCGCCGGACATGGACATCATCATGTTCCAGATCAAAGCCGGTGCGGCAAAGGGCACTTCCAGCCGCCAGAAGCGCATCCAGGCGGAGAAGCGCAGGCTGCGCGAGGCCTCTTTCAGATCCTCCGGGATGGTCTTCAGCGACTGGTAGAAGCTGAAGGCCATGTTCCAAGCCTGGCTGGTGAAGATGGCGAAGATCGCCGCCAGCTCGGCCCCCAGCGCATGGCCCGGCGCCAAAGCCATGAACGCCGTGACGGTCACCGAGATGAAGCCCAGGACCGGCACCGACTGGAGGATGTCCAGCATCGGCACCAGGATGGTCTCGGCCCGGCGGCTCTTGGCGGCGAGGCTGGCGAAGGTGAAGGTGAAGACCAGCGAGGCCACCATGGCGGCCAGCATCCGCATGGTCGAGCGCAAGGCGTCGAGCGGCAGGGCCCAGGGCGAGAGCGAGATCGGCTGGCTTTCGGCCGCCATCGGCGCCGCCATGTGCCGGCTGGAATCCGCGAAAGCCAGGAGCCAGGCGAGGATCAGCGCGGCGGCGACGATGTCATAGACATTCAGGCCGCGCCGGGCACCCTGGACGGCGACCGGGGAGGACTGCCGCAACATCGTGCGTTCTCCATGGCAGTCATCCCCCCTCGTGCAACGTCATTGCCGGGCTCGACCCGGCAATCTTGCGCCGGTCGGAGCCAGATGCCCGGATCGAGTCCGGGCATGACGATTCATTTCAGTCCTTGGGCCGGGCCGCCTTCTCGGCGATGCCGGAGATGCCTTCCCGCGCGCGGAGCGCCGCCCAGACTTCCTCCGGCGCGACGTCCAGCGCCGCCCACAGAACGAGCAGGTGATAGAGCAGATCGGCGGACTCCGCAATCAGTCCGTCGCGATCGCCGCGCACGCCTTCGATCAGCGCCTCGACCGCCTCCTCGCCGAGCTTCTGCGCGATCTTCTTCTTTCCCTTGGCAAAAAGCTTTGCGGTGTTGGACTGCGTCGGATCGGCGCCGCGGCGGGACAGAATGACGCGGTAGAGTTCCTCGAGGACGTGATCGTTGCTGTCGGGCATGGCATTAACCCTGGAGACGCAATTTCAGAGACGCATGGGCTGACCGGCTTTTGCCATATGGGCCTTGGCCTGCGCGATGGTGAAGGTACCAAAATGGAAAATCGATGCGGCCAGGACCGCGGTCGCGTGGCCGTCCCTGATCCCTTCCACCAGGTGATCCAAGGCGCCGACGCCGCCCGAGGCGATGACCGGCACCGCGACCGCGTCGGCGATCGCGCGGGTCAGCGCCAGGTTGTAGCCGGACTTGGTGCCGTCCCGGTCCATGGAGGTGACCAGCAGCTCTCCGGCCCCGTTCTCCGCCATGCGCCGGGCGAAGCCGACGGCGTCGATCCCGGTCGGCACGCGACCGCCATGGGTGAAGATCTCGAACCTGCCCGGCGCCGTTTCCTTCGCATCGATCGAGACCACGATGCACTGGTCGCCGAATTTCTGCGCCGCGTCCTTGACGAAGTCAGGATCCTTGACCGCCGCCGTGTTGATCGAGACCTTGTCGGCGCCCGAGAGCAGCAGGCGGCGGATGTCCTCGATCTTCCGGACCCCGCCGCCGACGGTCAGCGGCATGAAACAGGCCTCGGCCGTGCGCTGGACGACGTCGTAGAGCGTATCGCGATCGTCGGACGAGGCGGTGATGTCGAGGAAGCAGAGCTCGTCGGCGCCGGCGGCATCGTAGAGCCGCGCCTGCTCCACCGGGTCCCCGGCATCGACCAGGTTGACGAAGTTGACGCCCTTGACGACGCGCCCGTCCTTCACGTCGAGGCAGGGGATGATGCGCATCTTCAGCATCAGGCTGCCTTCAACCGGCTGATGGCGGAGCGCAGGTCCAGCCGGCCGTCATAGAGCGCCCGGCCGGCGATCACGCCGGCAATGCCGCCGCCGCTCTGCCGCGAGCGCAGGAGCACGGCTTTCAGCCGTTCGATATCCTGGGGCCCAGCGACGCCGCCCGAGGCGATGACCGGGATCGAGAGCTTCGCCGCCAGTTCGGCGGTCGCCTCGGCATTGACGCCCTGCAGCAGGCCGTCGCGGTCGATGTCGGTGTAGATGATGGCGGCCACACCGGCATCCTCGAACCGGCGCGCGAGATCGAGCGCCGAGAGGTCGCTGGTCTCGGCCCAGCCTTCGACCGCGACCCGGCCGCGCTTGGCATCGATGCCGACGGCGATGCGGTCGGGGAAGACCCGCGCGGCACCCTTCACCAGCTCCGGTTTCTTCAGCGCCGCGGTGCCGAGGATGATCCGCGCGATGCCCTTCAGCAGCCAGCCTTCGATCCGGGTGAGGTCGCGGATGCCGCCGCCGAGCTGGCAGGGAACCTTCACGGCTCTCAGGATGGATTCGACCGCCGCGCCATTGACCGGCTGACCCGCAAAGGCGCCGTCGAGATCGACGAGATGCAGCCATTCGGCGCCCTCGGCCGCGAACTTGCGCGCCTGATCCGCCGGATCGGCGTTGAACAACGTGGCCTGGCCCATATCGCCCTGCTTCAGGCGCACGCATTGGCCGTTCTTGAGATCGATCGCCGGAAACAGAATCATGGGACTAGGGACGCCATTGCAGAAAATTCGAAAGCAGTTTCAGGCCCGCCGCCTGGCTCTTCTCGGGATGGAACTGCACGCCGACCATGTTGTCGCGCCCGATCGCGGCGGTGACCGGCCCGCCGTAATCGATGCGCGCCAGCACGTCGGCCGCGTGTTCCGCGACGAAATGATAGGAATGCACGAAATAGACATCGGTGCCGGTGCCGATCCCGGCGAGCACGGGATGCGGATCGGCCGGGGCCTCGAGGTCGTTCCAGCCGATTTGCGGGATCTTGAGGTCGGGGTCGTCCGGCGTCAGCCGCACGACCTTGCCCTTGACCCAATCGAGCCCCGCATGCTCGCCATATTCGATACCGGTGGTCGCCATCAATTGCATGCCAACACAGATGCCGAGAAAGGGTTGCCCTTTCCGGATCACCGCCTCGTTCAGCGCCTCGACCAGGCCGGGATGCGATTCGATGCCGTGCTTGCAATCGGCGAAGGCGCCGACGCCGGGCAGCACGATGCGCTCGGCCTTGCGCACGGCGTCCGGGTCGGCGGTGACGCGGAGCTCGGCGCGCGTTCCCTGCGCCGCGGCGATGAGCGCCTTGGCCGCGGACTTCAGGTTGCCCGCGCCGTAATCGACGACGATGACCGCCATATCAGGTCTTGAGCGTGCCGCCGAGCACGCCTTTGGTCGAAGGCACGGCGTCGGACTTCCTGGGATCGATCTCGATCGCCGCGCGCAACGCCCGTGCGAGACCCTTGAAGCAGCTCTCGACGATGTGGTGGTTGTTCTCGCCGTAGAGATTCTCGATGTGCAGGGTCAGGCCGGCATTCTGGGCGAAGGCCTGGAACCATTCCTTGAACAGCTCGGTATCCATCTCGCCGAGCTTCGGCCGGGTGAAGCCGACCTTCCAGACGAGATAGGGCCGGTTCGACGCGTCGAGCGCCACCCGGGTCAAGGTCTCGTCCATCGGGATCAGCGCATCGCCATAGCGGTTGATGCCGGTGCGCGCGCCGAGCGCCTTGGAGACCGCCTCGCCGATGCAGATGCCGGTATCTTCGGTGGTGTGGTGGAAGTCGATATGGAGATCGCCCTTCGCCTTCACGGTAAGGTCGATCAGGCTGTGGCGCGAGAGCTGTTCCAGCATGTGGTCGAGGAACCCGATGCCGGTCGCGATCTCCGACCGGCCCGAGCCGTCGAGATCGACCGAGACCGAGATCTCGGTTTCCCTGGTCTTGCGCTCGACGCCGGCGCGCCGCGCGAATGCCTGCCGCATGGACATAAACCCGCCCTTGGAACCGTCCTTCGGAACCCGCTCTTGCAAAACGCTGATTGCGCGGGTTTCTTAGCAGCCTTGTTCCCCGGAACCAAGCCATCCGGCCCAGCTTGAACTGCCGCCTCCGTTAACCTATTTGACCCACATGCAAAACAACGCTTCCGACAATGCCCATGGCATGGCCCCTTGGCATGGCACGACGATCCTCCTGGTCCGCAAGGGCGCGGAGGTCGTGCTGGCCGGTGACGGTCAGGTGACCGTCGGCCATACCGTGATGAAATCCAATGCCCGCAAGCTCCGGCGGCTCGGCAAGGGCGAGGGAGGCCAGGGTCAGGTGATCGCCGGTTTCGCCGGCGCCACCGCCGATGCCCTGACCCTGTTCGAGCGCCTGGAAGCGAAGCTGGAACAGCATCCGGGCCAGCTTGCCCGGGCCTGCGTCGAGCTGGCCAAGGACTGGCGCACCGACCGCTACCTGCG
>DASZYM010000052.1:0-3054 GCA_035545355.1 Dongiaceae bacterium | reverse complement strand
CGGAGCGCGAGGTCTCGCTGGCTTCGGGCGGGAACTGCGCCGCCGCGCTCAGGGAAGCCGGCTATGAGGTCCAGACCCTCGATGTCACGGGCCATATCCGCGACGTCATCGACCGCCTGCTGGCGCAGAAGCCCGATGTGGTCTTCAACGCGCTGCACGGCCGGCATGGCGAGGACGGCGACTTCCAGGGCCTGCTGAACCTCCTGAAGATTCCCTATACGCATTCCGGCGTGATGGCCTCGGCTCTGGCGATGGACAAGCCGGTCGCCAAGCGCATCTTCGCCGCCAACGGGCTGCGTTGCCCCGAGGGCGTCGAGCTCACGGAGGACGACTTCGCGAAAGGCGATCCGCTGCCGCGTCCCTACGTGGTGAAGCCGGCGAATGAAGGCTCCAGCGTCGGCGTGACCATCGTCCGCCCCGGCGACAACGCCAATCCGTTGACCTCGACCACCTGGCCGAAGGGCGACCGCATCCTCTGCGAGAGCTACATCCCCGGCCGTGAGCTGACCGTCGGCGTCATGGGCGACCGCGCCATGGCGGTGACCGAGCTTCGGCCGAAGAACGGCTTCTACGACTACACGAACAAGTATACCGACGGAAAGACCGAGCACCTCTGCCCGGCGCCGCTGCCCAAAGGCGTCTATGACGAGGCGATGCGCATGGCGCTGATCGCCTATCGCTCGCTCGGCTGCCGGGGCGTCGCGCGCGCCGATTTCCGCTGGGACGACAGCCATGTCAACGGACATGCCGTCGATGGCCTCTATCTGCTCGAGATCAACACCCAGCCCGGCATGACGGCATTGAGCCTGGTACCGGAGCAGGCGCGCTATCTCGGCATTTCTTATCCGGAACTCGTCGCCTGGATGGTGGAGCACGCGGCATGGGACGAGTGAAGAAGACCGCGGCGCCGGCATCCTCGGGCCCGCGTTTCGGCCCGGCCGGCTCGCGCGCGCCGAAGAAGTCGGAGCTGCGCCCGCATGTCCACGGCGCGACCATGCGCAAGGCGGTGCGCCTCGGCGTGAGCGTGATCGCCGTCGTGGCGGTCGCGGCGCCGCTCTATTGGTCGATCTCCAGCGGCTGGCTCCGGGCGGAATACGCGGCGGCGCATCAGGCCTTCCTGGACTACACCGCGCGCTCGGGCCTGGCGCTCCAGGAGGTGAAGGTACAGGGCCGCGGCGAGACGGCGATCGCCGATATCCTGACCGCGATTCACGCCAACCGCGGCGATCCGATCCTCGGCATCGACATCGATGCGGTGCGCGAGCGCCTGGAGGACCTGCCCTGGATCGTGAAGGCGGGCGTCGAACGGCAGTTCCCGGATCAGCTCATCGTCTCGGTGACCGAGGCCGAGCCGATGGCGCTCTGGCAGCGGAACCAGAAGCTCTTTCTGGTGAGCCGCGATGGCGACGTCATCGAGACGGCCAACATCGCCAAGTATTCCAACCTGCTGATCGTCGTCGGCGAGGACGCGCCGAAACAGGCCCAGACGCTGTTCGACATCCTGGCGCAGACGCCGGACCTGCGGCCGCATGTGACCGCGGCGGTCCTGGTCGGCAAGCGCCGCTGGAACATCCGGATGGACAATGATGTCGATGTGAAGCTTCCGGAGGACGGCGCCGCGGCCGCCTGGAAGCGCTTCGCCGATCTCAACCGGCAGAACGATCTCCTGTCCAAGGACATCACCGTCGTCGATATGCGGCAGTCGGATCGCGTGGTCGTGCGTCAGGCGCACCCGACTCTGCCGACCGGAGCCAACCAGCCTTCCGGCGCCTCGCAGGAGCCGAAGGGCAATGACACGTAACGGGGATACGAGCGTGAAAAAGATTTCGGGGGTTAAGGCATGAAGAAGCCGCGGATTGCCACCAAGAACGGCCTGATCGCCGCGGTCGATGTCGGCTCGAGCAAGATCTGCTGCTTCATCGCCAGGCTGGCGGAAGACGGCAAGCCGAGCGTCGTCGGCATCGGCCACCAGATCTCGCGCGGCGTGCGCGCGGGCGCCATCGTCGATATGGAGCAGGCGGAGATGGCGGTGCTCTCCACCGTCCATGCCGCCGAGCAGATGGCGGAGGACACGATCTCCGACGTCGTCATCAACCTGTCGGGCGGTTACCCCGCCTCGCAGACCATCGGCGTCGAGGTGCCGCTCTCCGGCCGCGAGATCGGCGACCACGATCTGCAGCGGGTCCTGATGCAGGGCGCGCAGATCAACGGCGGCATCGAGCGGCGCCTCATCCACTCGATCCCGGTCGGCTACTCGATCGACGGCTCGCGCGGGATCCGGGACCCCCGCGGCATGTTCGGCGACCGCCTGGGAGTCGACATGCATGTGGTGACCGCGGCGGCCGGCGCCGTGAGGAACCTGACCAACTGCGTCTCCCGCTGCCATCTGGAGATCAAGGCGCTGGTGGTCTCGCCCTATTCCTCCGGCCTCGCGACCCTGGTCGAGGACGAGATGGACCTCGGCGTCACCGTCATCGACATGGGCGCCAGCACCACCTCGATCGCGGTCTTCTTCGACGGCCATGTGGTCTACACGGACTCGATCGCCATCGGCGGGTCCCATGTCACCAACGACATTGCGCGGGGCCTTTCGACTCCCCTGGTCCATGCCGAGCGGATGAAGACGCTCTACGGCAACTGCCTGGCCACACCCGCGGATGAGCGCGAGATCATCCAGGTGCCGCAGGTCGGCGAGGAGGAGGCCGGGATCACCAACCCGATTCCGCGCTCGATCCTGATCGGCATCGTGCAGCCGCGCCTCGAGGAGACTTTCGAGCTCGTGCGCTCGCGGCTCGAAGCATCGGGCTTCGACAAGGTCGCCGGCCGTCGCGTCGTGCTGACTGGCGGTGCGAGTCAGTTGGGCGGCGTGCGCGAGCTCGCGGCCCTCGTTCTCGACAAGCAAGTGCGCATGGGTCGACCGATTCGAATCCATGGCCTTGCCGAGTCGACCAATGGACCGGCCTTCGCCACCGCCGCGGGCCTGCTCAACTACGCATTACAGGCGGAGCCTGAAACCCTGAAATCAAGCCGCTCCCAGCACGTTCCGAGCTTCGG
>DASZYM010000051.1:0-1638 GCA_035545355.1 Dongiaceae bacterium | reverse complement strand
TTTGGTGGACCCGATCAGAATCGAACTGACGACCTTCTCATTGCGAACGAGACGCTCTCCCAACTGAGCTACGGGCCCACCCGGCGGGAGATCCGGCGGCCATGGGACGACCCTGGGCCCGGCCGGAACGCGCCGGAATATGGTTGGCCCGGGCGCACCCTGTCAAGCGCGGTCTAAGATGTTGATCCGAACCGGGAAAGGCTTGCGGGGCTTGGCCGGCCGGCGGCGGCCGGGGCCGGCCTTGCGCGGGGGTGCCACCTTGGCTAGGTTCGCGCCCGAAACCGGGCCGATCCGCCGGCAGGAAGCAGGGAACCCGCCATGTATTCTCTCGTCTGGCTCATCAGCACCGTGATCCAGATCTACATCTTCGTGCTGATCGTCCAGGTGGTGATGAGCTGGCTGATCGCCTTCAACGTGGTCAACACGCGGAACCGCTTCGTCTATACGGTCGCCGACATCGCCTACAAGCTGACCGAGCCGGCGCTGCGGCCGATCCGCCGGATCCTGCCGAACCTGGGCGGCATCGATCTCTCGCCGCTGGTCCTGATCCTGCTGCTCGGCTTCATCCAGCGCCTGTTGCCCGAACTGCTGCTCGGTTACTGAACCGGGGATGGAGACCGTCTGCGACGGGCTGGCGAGCCTGACCGCCGCCGGCATCCGCCTTCGCCTGAAGGTGCAGCCCAAGGCGCGGCGCGATCTGATCCTGGGCGTCGGCCCGGATCGCGACGGGCCGGCATTGAAAGTGGCGGTCAAGGCGCCGCCCGAGGACGGAAAGGCCAATGCGGCGGCGATCGCCCTCCTGGCCGAGGCATTCGATGTCGCCAAAGCGGCGGTTTCGGTCGTCGCGGGCGCAACCGACCGGCGCAAGCTGGTGGAGATTCGCGGCAATTCCGGGGATTTGGGCGTGAGCCTCGATCGCCTGATCAAAGATCTGGGAAGGAATGACGATGAGTGACGGTACGACGGTCGCAAAAGATCCCAAGGTGATCGACGGCAAGGCCTTTGCCGAAGGTCTGCGCGGCAAGATCGCGCGCCAGGTCGCGACGCTCAAGGACAAGCACGGTTTCGTGCCCGGCCTCGCGGTGGTGCTGGTCGGCGAGGATCCGGCGAGCAAGGTCTATGTCCGCAACAAGGGCGAGCAGACCAAGGCCTCGGGCATGGCGAGCTTCGAGCACAAGCTGCCGGCGACCACGTCGCAGGCCGAGCTCCTGACGCTCATCGACCAGCTCAACAAGGACCCGAAGGTCAACGGCATCCTCTGCCAGTTGCCGGTCCCCAAGCAGATCGATCCGCAGGCGATCATCGATGCGATCGATCCCGACAAGGATGTCGACGGCTTCCATGTGATCAATGCGGGACGCCTGGCCACCGGCGGCAAGGGCCTGGTGCCCTGCACGCCCTATGGCTGCCTGCTGCTGCTGAAGGACCGCCTGGGCGACCTCGCCGGCAAGCATGCGGTCGTCATCGGCCGCTCCAACATCGTCGGCAAGCCGATGTCGCTGCTGCTGCTGAACGAGAGCTGCACCGTCACCATCGCGCATTCCAAGACCAAGGACCTGCCGGGCGAGGTGCGCCGCGCCGATATCGTGGTGGCCGCCGTCGGCCGGCCGGAGATGGTGAAGGGCGACTGGATCAAGG
>DASZYM010000050.1:0-9284 GCA_035545355.1 Dongiaceae bacterium | reverse complement strand
GGCAGGCGGAGCTCGGAGGAGCACTGGCCGAGCATCGACATGGCGAACTTCACCGGGCCGGGGCTGGTCTCGCAGAAGAAGGCCTCGTGCAGCGGCATCAGCCGCTCGTTGATCTTCATCGCGGTGTCGAGGTCGCGCTTCTGCCAGGCGACGTGCATCTCGTGCGTCAGCTTGGGCGCCGCGTTCGAGGTGACCGAGATGCAGCCATGGCCGCCCTGGATCAGGAACGGCAGCGCGGTCGCGTCCTCGCCCGAGAGCTGGCAGAAGTCCTTGCCGATCGCGAGCTGGGTCTTCAGCGGACGCGCGAGATCCGCGGTCGCGTCCTTGACGCCGATCACCCGCTCGAGCTTGGCGACGCGGGCCATGGTGTCGACCGACATGTCGACGACGCTGCGCGGCGGGACGTTGTAGATCACGATCGGGATGTTGGTCGCGTCATGGATCGCCTTGAAGTGCTGGTACTGCCCTTCGGGCGTCGGCTTGTTGTAATAGGGCAGCACGATCAGCGCCGCATCGGCGCCGGCCTTCTCGGCATGGCGGGTGAGGTCGATCGCCTCGTCGGTCGAGTTCGATCCGGTGCCGGCGATCACCGGCACGCGGCCCTTCGCGACGTCGATGCAGAGCTCGACCACGCGCTTGTGCTCGTCATGGGAAAGGGTCGGGCTCTCGCCGGTGGTGCCGCAGGGCACCACGCCGTCGATCCCCTCCTTGATCTGCCAGTCGACGAACTTCTGGAAGCCCGCCTCGTCCACGGCGCCGTTCTTGAACGGGGTGACGAGGGCGGTGATCGATCCCTTGAACATGATGGTGGTCTCACTCGACTGATTGGGGCCTGGACCGGCGAAATGACGGTCCTTCCGGCGGATCGCCGAACATACCGACCGAGTCATTTTGCCGCAAGCCGCGCGGCCGGCATTGATCGACGAGTCTCAATTTGAGAAAAGGCCCTCAACCGATTATAATAATTTGGAAACTTCTCGGTCGCAGAGTCGACGACACGAAGCTGCGGCGGACGGGTGGATCGGGGTAACGCTTTTGGTTCGGCTGGCTCTGGCATTTCTGCTCTGGTCGGTGATCTCGCTGGCGAATGGCGCGGCCTTCGCCGATGCCGGTGGCCTGTCGACCGCGGATATCAAGCTCTACCAGCAGGCCTTCGCCGCGGCCGACCGCGGCCAGTGGCCCCAGGCCCGGGCGCTCGCCGCCAAGGCCAAGAACCAGCTCCCCGCCAAGGTCATCCAATGGCTGGACCTGATCCGGCCGGGCCCCGGCCGGTCGTTCACCGAGATGAGCACCTTCCTGGCCAAGAATCCGGACTGGCCGCTGCGCGGCACCTTGCAGGCCCAGGCCGAGCGCGCCATGCCCGACGACTACGACGCCAAGTCCGTCGTCGCCTGGTTCAAGGGCCGCGACCCGCAGACCGGCAAGGGTGCCACCCGCCTGGTCCAGGCGCTGCTCGCGACCGGCAACACGACGCAGGCGACCCAGGTCGCGCGCGATGCCTGGCTCGGCGGCGATTTCAGCGATGACGACGAGGACGACTTCCTCAAGATCGCCGGCCAGTACCTGCGCCCGGCCGACGACATCGCGCGGCTGGACAGCCTGCTCTGGGACGGCGACGAGGACCAGGCCAAGCGCATGCTGGACCGGGTCGACCAGGACCATCGCCTGGAAGCGATCGCGCGCATGAAGCTCGCCGACCAGGACCGCGATGCCGAAGATGCGCTCGCGCGAGTGCCGGCCGCGCTGAAGCGCGATCCGGGCCTGGTCTATGAGATCGCGCGCTACTACCGGAAGCAGGGCGATTTCGACAAGGCCGCGGCGGCGCTCGACCCGCCGCCGCTGAAGCCCCGTCGCCCGGACAAGCTCTGGGCCGAGATGGAGAATGCGGCGCGCGACGCCTTGAGCGAAGGCTCGGTCTCGGTCGCCTATCGCCTCGCCGCCAGCCACGGCTCGGATAACGGCGACGTCTTCGCCGAGGGCGAGTGGCTCGCCGGCTGGGTGGCCTTGCGCTTCCTGCAGGAGCCGGACACCGCGCTCCGCCATTTCAGCAGCCTCTACAAGGGCACGACCTCGGTCTTCTCCAAGGCGCGCGGCGCCTATTGGGCCGGCCGCGCCGAGGAGGCGCGCAAGAACACCGCCGCCGCCGACAAGTGGTACAAGCTCGCCGCCGGCAACCTCACCATCTATTACGGCCAGCTCGCCGCCATGCGCCTGGGCGAGAGCACCGCGCTCCGGATCAGGACCGAGCCCAAGCCGACCCCGCAGGAGACCGCCGCCTTCGACAAGAACGAGCTGGTGCGCGTGATCCGCGCGTTGAATGCGATCGGCGTCGAGCAGCGTACCCGTTCCTTCCTCATCACCCTGATCCGGAACACCGACAAGCTGCCGCAATACCGCCTGCTGGCGATCCTGGCGCGACAATGCGACCAGGACGACATCGCGCTGATGTCGGCGAAATATGCGCGCAATGCCGGCGCCGAGATGGCGGATTATCTCTTCCCGGTGATCTCGCTGCCGCCCGGCGGCAAGGTCGAGCCCGCCTTCGTGCTCGGCCTCATCCGCCAGGAGAGCGCCTTCAACGCCCAGGCCCAGAGCCCCGCCGGCGCGCTCGGCCTGATGCAGCTCATGCCCGACACCGCGGCGCAGATGGCGCGCAAGATGAACATCGCCAAGTTCAAGACCGCCCGCCTCACCGCCGATCCGAAATTCAACGTGACCCTGGGCCGGGCCTATCTCGACAACCTGGTGGACCGGTTCGACGGCTCCTATCTGCTGGCGACTGCCGCCTATAATGCCGGCCCCGGCCGGGTGCGGCAGTGGATCGACCAGTACGGCGATCCCCGCGCGGCGGATACCGACGTCGTGGACTGGATCGAGAGCATCCCCTTCGACGAGACCCGCAACTATGTGCAGCGGGTGATGGAGAACCTGCAGGTCTATCGCAGCCGCCTGACCAAGGGCGCCTCCAAGATCGCGCTCGAAAACGACTTGCGTCGCGCCTCGGTTAACTGAATCCTCCCTCCTATGGACCAGAACCTGGACGCGGCCCCGCCGCCGGTCGTCTTTGCCGATATCGAAGCCGCCGCCAAGCGGCTTGCGGGCAAAGCGGCCAAGACACCTCTCCTCGCCTATCCGCTGCTGGAGAAGAGCCTCGGCTTTCGCCTGCTGGTGAAGGCGGAGACCCTGCAGCTCACCGGCTCCTTCAAGTTCCGCGGCGCCTGCAACAAGCTGATGACCGTCCGCGAGAAACAGCCCGACGCCAGGGCCGTGGTCGCCTTCTCCTCCGGCAACCACGCCCAGGGCGTGGCCGCCGCGGCGCAGATGCTGGGCTTCTCGGCCACCATCGTGATGCCGGACGACGCGCCGCGCATCAAGGTCGAGAACACGCGGTCGATGGGCGCCGAGATCGTGCTCTACAAGCGGCACACCGAATCCCGCGAGCAGATCGCCGCCGACATCGCGGCGAAGAAACAGGCGATCCTGGTGCCGCCTTACGACGATCCCGCGATCATCGCCGGCCAGGGCACCGCGGGCCTGGAGCTCGCCGAGCAGGCCGAGGCCCTCGGCATGAAGCCGGACTTCGTGACGGCACCCGCCAGCGGCGGCGGCCTGATCGCCGGCGTCGCGACGGCGGTGAAGCATCGCTGGCCCGACGTGACGGTGATGGTCGCCGAGCCGAAGGACCTCGCCGATTACGGCGCCTCGCTGAAGAGCGGCAAGCGCGAGACCAATCCGAAAGATGCGCGCTCGATCTGCGACGCGCTGCTTTCGCCGATGCCGGGCGAGATCACCTTCGCGGTGAACCGGCGACTGCTTGCCGGCGGCATCTCGGCCAGCGACGAGGACATCCTCAAGACCATGCGCTTCGCCCTGATGCGCTTGAAGCTGGTGATCGAGCCGGGCGGTGCGGCGGCTCTCGCCTCGGTGCTGATCCGCCGCGAGGAGCTGCGCGGCAAGACCGTCGCCGTGGTCGCCTCCGGCGGCAATGCGGATCCCGAGACGCTGCAGCGCGCCCTCAACGCGCCGGATTTCGATTTCGATTAGATCGACTTCGAGCTCCGGGCTGTTTTAGGGGTTCACCTGCGCCCGCCAACTGTCTGACGGAAAACACTTTTCTCGCCGCGGGCGGGCGCGGAGGCGGACCATATTTTTCCGATTCTGTATAAGCCCGGTCTAAGTTCGCCCGTTGGACGGGCCTGGAAAGATCGGTCGGGCCGTCCATGGACAGCGCATTGCGGTGACCTCTTATAGCATGCCGGCACTGGGATAGGCAATGCCCTATCTTGCAGGAACTCCGGGGGCGGCGCGCTTCAGGGGCGCCTGGTCGCCGAAATCGCCGCGCATCATCGCGACGCGCTCGGCCTCGACGGCGGCGAGATAGCTGCCGCGCGGATCGTCGGCGCGCGGCGGCACCACATCGGCCGCGAACGCCTTGGTCATCGCGTCGATGATCCGGCAGGCGGCTTCCTGGCGCCTGGCGATGCTCTGGGTCAGCGCGTTCCGGTCGGCGCGGCCGGCATTCGGCGCGAGAGCGCGGACGGCGGCGAGGGTCTCCGCCTCGAGTGCCGCAAGCATCGCCCGCGGCGCCTTGGCGAGGCGGCCATAATCCTGCTCGATGCCGCGCTGCATCGCTTCCATGGTCCACCAGGCATCGCGGTTGGCGCCGCTCGGCGGCTGCGTCCAGCCTTCGGGCTGGCCGGAATCCTGCCAGACCGGCACGAAGCTGGAGAGACAGGGCGAGGCGAGCGCGACCCAGAGAAGGTACGGGCTCTCGTGCAGCTTCGCCTTCGGCAACTCGGCGACCATGGCGGCGGCGGTCTCCGAATGCTCGGGCCGGCCGGCATGCATGCAGATCAGCGCCTCGCCATCGGCCGGCGGACGCCAGTCGTCGGGCTGCGCTTCGGCGCCGTGGCTGCGCAACAGCGCGAACACGTCTTCCAGCACGACCTTGCGCTCCTTCTCCAGCGCGGCGAGGCCGGTCTGTGCGCAAGCGAGCCGCGCGGCGCAGCCCGGCAGGAAAGCGAGCGTGATATCGGCGAAGGCGGCGGCGAAGTCGAACGGCTTGCCGGCCTCGGGATCGAACCAGCCTTGCCGTGTCGCGTGGTCGATCGCGCCGGCGGAGATCCGATCGTAATCCGCGCCGATCGAATAGATGTTGGAGATCGCGTCCCAGCCGTCGATCCGGCGCGCCGCCCAATGGCGTCCCGCGGTCTGCAGGTTCCACCCGCCATCGGCATCGGCGATGATGAAGCTGTTGTGATAGCTCTGCGCGCGCAGGGCCGAGGTCGCGCCCGACTGGCCGTAACGCTCCAGCAATCCGGTCAGGACAGCGAGGCCTTCATCGGCGCTCTTCGCGCGCTCCAGGGTCAGGCGCAGCAGGTCCATGCCGAGCAGGCCGGGCTCGGTCGAAGCCGGGACCTTCGACCACACGGCTTCGTTGCCGATCGCGAGGCCGTGCTCGTTGACGCCGTGCTCGAAGCCCCACATCCACCACGGCCGCGAGCCGATCATGGCGTAGGTATGCGCGACCTGCGGGATCTCGATATAGGTGCAGCGGAGCGTGGCGCCGGGCGCGTGATCGGCCGCGGCGAAGGTCTCGAGATACTGCGCCTCGTTTGGCTCGCGGTCGGAATTCTTGGCGAGCGTCGTGCGGCCCGATTCCATCAGGCGGCCCTGGACGATGAAGGTGTCACACATGCGGGTTCGTTTGGCTCAAGACGGATCGCGCCGAACGATAGCGCATTCTCTTGCAGGGAAGCATCCGAGAGTTTGGAGGGGTTCAGGCGCCATCTAGTCTAGGTGGTCTCGATCATTCCCACCAACTCGGTCGTCATCCCCGAACTTGGTTCGGGGATCCACGCCTTTCTATCGTGCGGTACCCAAGGCGTGGATCCCGCGACCTAGTCGCGGGATGACGGCTCCACTGGAGCCGTCAGTTCACCGCCGCGTGCGGCTCCGGGCTGCCGAGGGCGGCGACCTTGTCGCGGGGCGTGGTGTCCTTCGGCGCGAGCAGCGAGCGCGGCTCGACCTGCTGCGGCACCGCCGGCGAGGTGTCGATGCGCTTGCACATGCCTTCGAGGAAGGCGCCCTGCTCGATCGACAGGCTCTTGTGCAGGATGTCGCCGGTGACCCGCGCGCTCTTCTCGAGCGTCACGTTGTCGGCGCGGATCTGGCCGTTGACGCTGCCGCAGATCCGCACGTTCTCGGCCTGGACCGCGCCGTGCACCGTCGCGCTCTCGCCGATCACGACATTGCGGCTCTGGATGTCGCCCTCGATCCAGCCATCGACCTGGATGTCGCCGCTGCAGACGAGGTCGCCGTTGACCCGCAGGTCCGGGCTGATGATCGAAGGAACGCTCGCCTTCTTCGGCGCGAGCTTCGCCCCGTCGGAGGCCAGGCTGGGTTGACTGGATTTGTTGCTGCTAGCCTTTGAAAACATAGCGACCCGCCTTCAAGAAGCCCATGGGATCCAGCGCTTTGCCGTCGAACCGCACCTCGTAATGGACGTGCGGACCGGAACTCCGACCGGACGTGCCGAGCTTGCCGATCTGCTGGCGATAATCCACCAGATCGCCTTCCTTGACCAGAATTGAATCCAGGTGGGCGTAAAGCGTGGTGATGCCGAGGCCATGGTCGATCTCGACGCAGCGGCCATAGCCGCCGCGCCAGCCGGCGAACACCACCTTGCCGGGTGCCGTCGCCAGCACCTCGGCACGCACGGTGTCCACCATATCCAGCCCCTCGTGGATCGCACCCTCACCATTAAAGGGATCGATGCGCTCCCCGAAGCCACTCGAAATGTAATAATGATCGACCGGCGCCGAGAGCGGCAGCGAGCGCAGGATGACCTGCAGCTTCTCCCAGCGGCCGACCTCGTCGTCCAGGTTGGCGACGCTCTCCAGCAGCTTGCGCTCGTTGGCGTCGCGGCTGTCGGTCGGCACCGGCACGAACGGGCCGCCTTCGCCGGCGCCGGGCTGGCTGGTCAGGCGCAGGAGCTGATCGACGCTGAGGCCGGTCATCTGCACCGTCTTTTCCATATCGCCGAGATTCTGCCGGGCGCGCTCGGTCAAATGGCTAACGAAGCTCGCCTGGCTCTCCTGCAGCGAGGCCAGGCGCTGATTGAGATCGTCGATCGTGCCGGCCATGTCGGTGCGGGCGGTCTGCAGCATGTTGCGCTGGGCGATCGCGGTCGCCAGCGCGCGGGTATCCTGGTCCACCTGCATCGCGAGGTCGGCATTGGCGCTGCGCGTGAGGTCGAGCTGCTGCTGCAGCGTGTCCACCTGATCGCCGAGCGCCGCCGACTTGACGGTCTCGGTGTGCAGCGTGCCGCGCACCTGGCCCAAGGTCTCGGTCAGGTCCGCGACCTGGCCGGCGAGATCGCGGTTGGCGTTCCGCTGATCGGCGAGCTTCGCCGCCAGCGCGTCGCGGTCGACGGTGATGTCGGCGCGCGCCGCGTCGAGCTGCCTGGCCTTGGCCTGGATGTCGGTGAACCGGGTGGTGAGATACTGATTGCGCTCGGCGATCCGCTTCAGGTCGCCGTCGAACGAAGTGAGCTTCTGCTGCAGAGCCGTGCGCAAGGTTTCGCGCAGCGCCTCGCGCTCGCTCGGATTCGCCGTCCAGGCCTGCCAGAAATGCGCGGTGGCATCGTCGCCGAGGCGCTGGCGCGCGGTGCTCTCGTCGCGGGTCAGGCCGAGCAGCGAGGCCTCGTCACCCTGGATCGCATCGGCCCGGTCGGTGAACTGGTCGAAATAGCCGGTGACCTCGGTCAGCAGGTTGGTATAGGCGTCGTCGGCCTTGCGGGTCGCCTGCTTCTGGCTGTGCAGCGAGATCTGCTGCACGACCATGCCGATCGAGGTCGAGGCGGCGGCGATCAGCAGCGCGCCCAGCGCGCTCACCGTCAGCACCTGCACGCGGGTGGAAAGCCGCAGATAGCGCACGCGACCGTCGTTGCGGACGATCAGTTCCCGCGGCGCGAATGTAACGCGCAGCTTCTCCTTCGCCGCCACAGACCAATCGCGAATCACCGGCATTCCTGCAGTACCGCCCCGGGCGCCTCTACCACGCACACAATCGTAAAATTTTTATTTGTACTCGTCCCCAGACCGATGCGGAGCCGATGCGGTCCCCTGGTCCCGAGTGGTGTTCTTATCGTGGGCTAGCTTTATATCCACAAAACCGCCGTGGCAACCCGGAATCGCCCGCGCGAGTCTCGGTGCGCCGCACACAGGCGCACGCCATCGCGCGCCGCGCGCGGCATGGCGTTCAGTCGCTCGGCCGCATCACATCGCGACGCGGTTCAACACCAGCTTCATGACAGAAATATGCGCGCGACCCAGCCGTGCTTGAACGAGCGGGAGTGATAGACACTCGGTTGCGGTGGATCCTCGCTGCTCAAGAGCAGGAGGCGTCGCGCAAGTTGTACCGCCGTGCCGTCGAACGGAACGAGAGCGCAACATTCCAGCGGCATATAACAGCGGCCGCAGGCCGCCGTGACCCTGGCCCTGAGGTTGCGCGAGCCGACGATCAGATAGAGAGCCATGGGCCGCCCCCGGGTGACACAATCCCCCGCCCCGAAAGGTGGCGGACAACCCTTGGAGCCGTCGGAACTGAAACAGGCCTGAAACGCCTCTGGAACGACTCTTGTTCCCGCTCGGAGGCCGGTCGCTTCGGTCGGCCGGGACGGACTTGCGGCCGGTCGGTTTATGCAATTTCGCGTTACCGGACCGCGCCGATAACGTATTATGCGGCATGACCGATATTTCCGAAGCCGCACGGCGTCTGAAGGAGCTCCGCGAGCAGGCGGGGCTGACCATGCGCGCGGTGTCCGAAGCGCTCGGCTGGAGCCTGACGCGCTACCAGCATTATGAGGACCGCTACAAGCGGCGCTTCCTTCCCTTCGAGCTGGCCCGGGACCTCGAGGCGATTTTCGTCCCGCATGGCGTGGAGCCGGGCTCGGTCCTGCAGCTCGCGGGCATCGAGCCGGGCGCGCCGACCCGCCCGCGCGAGGTCGCGGCCCGGCCGGTCGCGGCTTTGGCGCAGAGCCCGCGCGACCTGCCGGTCGCCGGCTCGGTCCGGGGCGACGGCGACGGCTTCCTGTTCAATCCGGGCGCTCCGACCGAATTCGTCGAGCGGCCGGCCAATCTGCGCGGCGTGTTCAACGCCTTCGCGCTCTACATGGACGGCGATGTGATGGAGCCGCGCTATTATGCCGGCGAGCTGCTCTATGTGAATCCCAACCGGCCGCTGACCCGGCATTGCTTCGTCGCGGTCGAGCTGGCGGGCGG